>SCUG01000458.1 GCA_004297645.1 Saprospiraceae bacterium
GATTCCCTTCGGGAATGGAAAAAAGGGGGATTCCCTTCGGGAATGGGAAAAAGGGGATTCCCTACAGGAATGGAAAAAAAAAGGGTGAAAGCGCTGCCGAAATCAAAAACCTGAAACCAGAAATCTCTTCATGAAAATACTCGTCACAGGCACCGCTGGCTTTATCGGATTCCACCTTGCAAACCGCCTGTTGGAAAGAGGCGATGAAGTCGTGGGCTTAGACTGCATCAACGACTATTACGATGTAAATCTGAAATACGACAGGCTGGCAGAAGCAGGTATCAGAAGTCCACAGTCCACAGTCCACAGTCCACAGTCAGGAAATGGCCTCCTTCAAAGTGAAAAATACCCGCACTATCAATTTGTTAAGGCCAAATTGGAAGATAAGGCGGCCATCGAACGGGTATTTGGTGAAAACGAGTTTGATGCAGTCGTCAACTTAGCAGCGCAGGCGGGTGTGCGTTACAGCCTGACGAACCCAGACGCTTACATCCAGAGCAACATCGTTGGCTTTGCCAACATCCTCGAAGCGTGCAGGCACCACGGCGTGAAGCACCTCGTTTATGCCAGCAGCAGCAGCGTCTATGGCCTGAACGAAAGCATGCCTTTTTCCACCTCCGGCAATGTGGACCACCCCGTGTCGCTCTACGCCGCCAGCAAAAAAAGCAACGAACTGATGGCACACACGTACAGCCACCTGTTCGGATTGCCCACCACCGGCCTGCGGTTTTTCACCGTCTATGGCCCTTGGGGCCGCCCCGACATGGCGCTCTTCCTTTTCACCAAAGCCATCCTCGCAGGCCAGCCCATCCAGGTGTTCAACCACGGTCGCATGGTGCGGGATTTCACCTATGTGGACGACATCGTGGAGGGCGTCGTCCGGGTCATTGACCATGCACCGGAGGGCAATCCCGAATGGACGGGGAAGGCCCCCGACCCGGCCAGTTCCAAAGCGCCGTACAAGATTTACAACATTGGCAACAACAACCCTGTGAAACTGATGGATTTCATAGCCGCCATCGAGGAAAAATTGGGGCGTTCTGCCCAAAAGAATATGATGCCCATCCAACCCGGCGACGTGCCGGCCACCTACGCCAACGTGGATGACTTAGTCGCGGATTTGGGGTATAAACCTTCAACGTCCGTCCAGGAAGGGATAGCAGCGTTTATCGAGTGGTATCAGGGGTATTATGCACTGCCGGCAGCCGGACCGCCTTTCAGGCTTGAGGCTGAGGTTCGGACGGAAGGGTGAAACCAGAAATGGTGGAACTCTGTGCAGCCAAGTTTACCTAAGTCATTGTGAGGTCTTTGCTGTATAAATTCATTCATGTTTTTCTTCAAAAGGAAATCCCGGCAGACCATTACGGACTTTTCCTTCCTCCACACCGACATCCATTCCCACCTGATACCAGGGATAGATGACGGCGCCAGGGACATGGAAACCGCCCTTGAACTCGTCCGTGGCCTACGGGCATTGGGCTTCAAAAGGCTCATCACTACCCCGCATGTCTTGCCGGAGTTTTACCCCAACACCAAAGAAATCATCGTGGAAGGCGGGCAGCGCCTACAGGAGGCCGTCAAAATGGCGGGCATAGAAGTAGAAATCGGCTATGCCGCCGAGTACTTCTTTGATGAGAAGTTCGGAACGCTATTGGAGAAGGACGAATTACTCACCCTTCCCAAAAAGCATCTGCTGGTGGAAATGTCCTTTTTCGCCGCCCCCCCGGAATTGGAAGAATACATTTTCCACCTGAAAATAAAGGGCTACCAGCCCATTCTCGCCCACCCGGAACGCTACCTCTACCTTGCGAAAATAGCCGGCAAATACGAGCGCCTTCGCGACATGGGCTGCCTTTTTCAACTGAACCTGCTTTCCTTGATTGGCTACTATGGAAAACCGGTGCAGTCCAATGCAGAACTGCTCCTGAAAAATGGCTGGGTAGAGTTCTTCGGCACGGATTGCCACCACAGCCAGCACATCCGACTGCTGGAAAGCGCCCTGGCGAAAGGCAGATTTGCCCTCCCCTGGCCGGCAGTGCAGAATAGCGCCCTCGCGGAATCTTGAAATGCAAATCAAAAAGGGCTATAAGGACAAATGTTGAATCCTTTCGTTCCCGGGCGCCAAGGCGCATTTGGACCCCACGGCTTTTACCGTTTACCATTCATAGTTCATACATGGTTATAAAACATTCCACTTCCACTTCCATTTGGCTAAAACAGCTCGTGCCCGGCTTGCTGTTGGTGCTGTGTTTCATGCAGACAAGCTGTGTCGGATACAAAAACATCGTCAACTTCCGCCAGGCGCCGGATTCCTTAGCCATGAAAAGCATTCCGCTGCCTCCCCTGCCGGAGCATAAAATCCAACCCGACGACCAGCTCTCCATTACCATTTACAGCATTAACCCCGAAGCCGTGGCTCCCTTGAACCTTTCTCATGGAAACACGACAGGCCCGGAAACAGCCCCGGCAGCAACCGTAGGTGCAGGTTTCCTCGTGGACCGGGAAGGGAACATTGACATGCCCTCTCTCGGAAGAATAAAAGCCGCCGGGCTGACGGTGGAAGAATTGAAAGACACCATTATCCAAAAATCCCTGAGATACGTCCGGGACCCGATTGTGAACATCCGGTTTTTGAATTTCCATTTTACCATATTGGGAGAAGTAAGCGGGCCGGGAATTTTTACCATTGCCAACGAAAAAATCACTTTGCTGGAAGCCCTTGGGATGGCGGGAGATTTTACCCCTTATGGGAACAAGGAAAATATCTTAATCGTCCGGGAAGAGGCGGGGCAGCAGGTGTTTGAGAGGATAAACCTGCTTTCACAGGATATTTTTACATCGCCCTACTTTTACCTCCGGAAAAACGACCTGATTTATGTGGAACCGATGCAGGCAAAAACAGCCTCCATTGCCGACCCTGCTTCCAAAGTGCTGCCCTACGTTTCGGTGTTGGTGACTTTGACCACGCTGATTATCACGATATTGAGGTAAGTACTCTTGTCGTTTTCCCCTTTTTTGTCATCTCGTTCCGTCTCTTTTTGTCATCCCCGCAGGGGATACGTTCCATTACAAAAACTCTCGGGACAGACCGTCCCCTTCGGGGCAATGTCATTAACTTAAGGATAAAATGGCCAATCTTGCCCAGACTTACATCCCCCCTACCCTCCCGATTCGTCGGGAGGACAGGGGGATCTTCGTGGCGGAAGCAATTGCTGAATTTAATGACATTACCCTGAGGGGATGACAACAATCAACAACCATTCAGATTGAATACACAACAAAACAGCAACGGCTTCGACCCCTTCCAGCAATTTGAAGAAAAGCCTTTCGACCTGCGGGGGTTTATCTTCAAGTACATAGTCCGGTACTGGTACCTGTATATCCTGTTCTTAATACTTGCTTTCACTGGCGCATGGCTGTACCTGCGCTATACCATTCCCAAATACGAAACCAAGGCCATCTTAATGATAAAAGACGAGAACCAGAATACCGGCGGTGGGGTATCGCAAGAATCCATTATTAAAGACCTCGGTTTATTGAGTGGCAATAAGAACATCGAAAATGAAATACAGATCCTAAAATCCCGCACCATGATGGAAGATGTCGTGCGCAACTTAGGGATTTATGCCACTTTTTTCGCAGAAGGCAGGGTTTTAACTACTGAATTATATGAAGGCTGCCC
>SCUG01000459.1 GCA_004297645.1 Saprospiraceae bacterium
GCCGTGCAAATCGGCAAAAAAGAAGAACTTAAAGAAGATGAAAAGCCGAAATTCGCCAACCTCAATCCCTCCCAAACCATCGAAACCATCACGCTGGAGGAAGCGCTGAAACTCTTCTCTCTGCCCAAGGATTTGGGCGAATACCTCTCCCAGCCCGTTTCCATCGGCATCGGCCGCTTCGGCCCTTACGTGCGCCATGGCGAA
Organism: Saprospiraceae bacterium; assembly: GCA_004297645.1. Taxonomy (GTDB): domain Bacteria; phylum Bacteroidota; class Bacteroidia; order Chitinophagales; family Saprospiraceae; genus UBA6168. Next base: position 205 of record SCUG01000459.1, read on the forward strand.
GCATTCGTCTCCATTCCCAAAACCCAGGACCCGATGGAAATGAACCTGGAAATGGCCATCGAACTCATCAAAGAAAAACAAAAATCCGACGCACCCATTGGCACCTATAAAGGATTACCCATCTCACAGGGCAAGGGCCGGTTCGGGCCTTTCCTGAAATGGAACGGCATCTTCGTCAATATTCCGCGGAAATACAACCCCGATGCTTTAAGCTTGGACCAAGCTTACGAACTCATCGAAGCCAAAGTAGATAAAGAAGCTAACCGTTACATCCACAAATGGGACAAGGAAGGCATCGCCGTGGAGAATGGCAGGTGGGGGCCTTTCATTCGGTTTAAAAAGAAAAATGTGGCCTTCCCAAAAATAGACGGCCAACGCGTCACTAAAGAAAGCGCCGCCGTGATGACCCTTGCAGATGTAAAAGAAATTATCGAAACTGCCCTACCCGGCAGTTTTAAGAAATGAAAAATCGGGAAGGCTCAGGCCCTCCCGGCCTTTTTTTAGCGGGACTTTATTCCTGCATGCAGCACCTCATTTTTCCATTTTCAAGCTGTAAACATGGGGAATGCGCAATCCCTTGCCGCCCCACTCAAAACGACCCGGTTCCCGCTCTGCCATTTTAGGAAAACAGTTGTAGGGGGAAAAGTCGTACTCTTTGAATTCCACCAACAACAAACCCTCGCCCCTTAGCGCCATGATGGTTTCGGCCAGCGAATGAATCCAGAAATAGGACTTTTCATGGAGGTCCGCTTTGCGGTCAGTGTAAGTACCTTCCTCCTCCTCTTCATACACTTTCACGTTGAAATAGCTGTACTCCATCAGGCCGCTATCGAAATTGAACATGTACAGTGCAGGATGGAATTCGGCCATGTAAAAAATGCCGCCTTTTTTCAGGAAACGGTTGACAATGGCCGCCCATTTTTTCAAGTCGGGCAGCCAGCAAGTTGCACCATAGGAAGTAAAAACGAAGTCGAACTTTTCATCCAGCACCTGCGGAAGGTCGTATAAATTGGTTTTTATAAAACGGGCATTCAGGCCCAATTCTTCATTGATGCCCCTCGCCACTTCGATGGCCTTCCCCGAAATATCAATGCCGGTGGCAATGGCCCCTTGCCTGGCCCACGAGAGAGTGTCTTGGCCAAAATGGCATTGCAGATGCAGCAGGCTCCTGCCTTTCACATCGCCGAGTGCGTGGGCTTCAATTTCCGTGAGCGACGACTTGCCCTGCCGGAAGCCCTCCATATTGTAAAATTCCGACTTGACGTGGTGCGACACACGGGCATCCCACATCTTTTCATTTTGGTCAAAATACATTTGTGACATCGCTAAGATTTTTTGTTAATTACCGGAACTTGGCCTTCAACTAAGCGTTCCAATCAGGAACTGCCGTCCTCGTTTTGGGTGAAACCTGAAATTTGTGGATATTGGCGGCTGATTCAAATTTCATTATCACCAGAATTCACAAAATAAACAAATCATCCAATGTCTGAAAAGAAAACACAACCGGGGCAGATGAACATTGAATTGCCCGAAAGCGTGGCCGAAGGCCAATATTCCAACCTCGCCATCATTTCCCACAACCACTCTGAATTTGTGGTGGATTTCGTGATGATGGTTCCGAATGTGCCCAAAGCAAAGGTAAAATCGAGAATCATCCTTTCGCCCCAACATGCCAAGCGGCTGATGATGGCACTTGCAGACAATATCAAGAAGTTCGAGCAACAGTTCGGCGTCATCAGCGAACCTGATGTGCCGCCTTTCCCACACATGAATTTCAACACACCGGCGGCGCAGGCTTGATAACTGGCGTGGGCAGAAGCCGCATCTATCAAAATTTGGCTTCCCTGAATTTGTTTCTTCCGGCTTCCTGCACGTTAATTATTACGAAGCAAAACTAAATTTGTGCAGGAGGCCGGATTGTACACCAACAGGCAACCCCGCCACCCAGCCCATTTTTCTGAAAATACCATAGACGCACCATCACCTTTCACCAAAACCCACCTTACCCTCATGTCTGTAAGAAAAATCTTGCTCCCCATTTTCGCCGTTATCATACTTGGTGGCGGTCTTTACTATTTCGCCACCAGTGAAACCTCCAACACCAAAGCCCAGGCAGAGAATCTCACCACGAAAGTTAAAAAGGGCGTTTTCGAAATTTACGTATCTGCGACAGGCGAGCTGAACGCCAAAAATTCAGAAGAAATAAAAGGCCCGGGTGGTTTGCGCAATGCGCAAATCTGGCAAGTCACCATCATGGATATGGTGGCCGAGGGCACCATCCTCAAAGCAGGCGATTATGTGGCCACTCTTGACCGCACCGAACTCGAAACGAAATTGAAAGATGCCCAAACTGAAATTGATAAAATCCAGACACAATTGGAGCAGGCCAAAATAGATACCGCCATCGAATTGAGAAGCATCCGCGACAATGTGGTCAACCTGCATTTTGGTATGCAGGACAAAAAGCTCGAAGTGGAACAAAGCATTTATGAACCAAAAAACACGATACACCGCGCCGAAATTGAGCTGGAAAAAGCCGAGCGCGACTTGGTACAACTCAAAAAAAAGTATGAGCTGACGCAAACCAAATCCAAAGCCCAGATTTCAGAAATCCTCGCCTCATTGCGCCAGCAACAACTCAAATTTGACCAACTGACGGAGCTGTCCAGCCAGTTTACCGTCAAAGCACCCCGCGACGGCATGCTCATTTATTCGCGAAGCTGGCGAGGGAAGGTAGGCCCCGGCTCGCAGATAGATTCCTGGAATGCTGTGGTAGCCGAGTTGCCCGACCTGAGCATCATGAACAGCAAGACCTACGTCAACGAGGTGGACATCAGCAAGGTGGAAAAAGGCCAGGAGGTACAAATAAAAGTAGATGCCTTCCCGGATAAGGAGTACAGTGGCACCGTCATCCACGTGGCCAATGTAGGTGAGCAATTGACAGGATACGACTCCAAGGTCTTTGAGGTGAGCGTGCAAATCAACGAAATGGATTCCGTTCTCCGGCCGGCAATGACCACCAGCAACAAGATTAAAACCTATACCTATCAGGACGTTTTGCACATTCCCATCGAGGCCCTTTTTAACGACTCCCTTTCTTATGTTTTCTTAAAACAAAAGGGCGGGATTGTAAAAAAAGAAGTAATAGTGGGGGAAACCAACGACGACGAAATCATCATAGAAAACGGCCTTGCCGAAAACGACGAAGTGCTCTTGACCATCCCTTCCAATGCCGCTGACCTCCAGCTTCTGCCACTCGACCCTGCCATCAAAGAAAAAATCAAAAAACGGCTGGCAGAAGAAAAGAAGAAGCGGCAGGATGATGCACTCAAAAAAAT
>SCUG01000460.1 GCA_004297645.1 Saprospiraceae bacterium
ACTGTGTTGATACCAGGGGCTGGGCCACCGGCACAAAGAATCGCCACGGACTTCTGCATGTTTATTGATTTTTTATCCAAGTTGAATACTTTGGATTAAATGGTAGGGGCAGCGAAATTACAAAAGGCTTTAATTTTTTCTAATTATCAGCATTGACAAAAATTATAGCTTGCCTTCCGCCCGAGATTCACCCTATTTATATTTTTGCTCCAAAAAACTTCTGACGCTTGAAATTTTTAGGCTCATCTGATTTTACTACCTTTTGGGCACTATCAGGCGCTTCCCGATTTCTATTAGACTGAGTTACTTCCATCTCTTAATTTCTATCATTGAATACTAATCAAACAACTAACATGACGAGACTAACAAAAACCCAATTTTGTCTATTCATCTTCTTGCAATGCCAACTAATCGCACCGGCGCAATTTTCGATGAGCGCCGAACTGCGCCCCAGAACTGAACTCAGGCACGGCTTTGGCACTTTGGCCGGCGCTTCCACGGAAGCCATTGCCCTTATTTCCCAGAGAAGCCGGCTCAATTTCGATTATTCCCAAAAAAAGTACGAACTCAGGCTGTCGCTGCAAGATGTCAGGGTTTGGGGCGACGAAGCACAGTTGGGAGACCTGCCCGGCACTGCCCTTCACGAAGCGTGGGGCGAAATCCATTTTACCGGCCATTTCAGCCTGAGAGCAGGCAGGCAGGAGCTGGTGTACGACGACCACCGGCTTTTTGGCAATGTGGACTGGGCGCAGCAGGCCAGAAGCCACGATGCAGCGGTGTTCAAAGTGGAAAGGGGCAGTTTCAAATTCCACTTCGGCGCTGCCTACAACAACGCCGGCGAATCTTTCGCCCGAGCGCCTTATCTGCTCAACAACTACAAGGTGCTCTCCTATTTCTGGCTCCATAAGGAATTCAGCGATAAGTTCAACCTGAGCTTCACCGGCGTCACGGATGGTTTTGAAGAAAACGACACCTCGTTCCATGTCAATTACCGCCATACCGCCGGGCCTCTCCTCCAGTACAAAAGCGGCCCGGTACAGCTTGGCGCAACGCTGTATTACCAATTTGGCAAAACGCCTTCCCGCACGGAAATTAACGCCTGGCTGATGGCCGTCAATTTCTCCTACAAAATCAATAAGCTCACGCTCGGCTTGGGCGTGGATTACCTTTCAGGCACCGATGCCTTAGATGGCAAAAACCACAAGTTCCGCACCTTCCATACCTTGTACGCCACCAACCACAAATTTTACGGGCTGATGGATTATTTCCTCGACCTCCCCGCACAGACCCGCAACGGCGGGCTGACAGATGTGTACGCCAAAGCCTCCCTGAAATTCAGCGAGGCAGTCTCCTTCGCCGTGGACGGCCACTACTTCCTGCTGTCCAACAATGTGATAGTACCCCCCAACCCTGCCGTTGCCATAGACAAAAAACTGGGGGCCGAACTCGACGCTGTGCTGGATTACAAATTCCTGCCCGACCTCAACATCAAAGCCGGGCTGTCGCTGATGGCGGCGGGTTCTTCCATGGAAATCCTCAAAGGCGGGGACAAGGGCAAGCCCCAATATTGGGGTTGGATAATGCTCACCTTCAAACCTTCTTTTTTTACCACGGGGCCTTCAAATTAGGCGGAGCCTTGCCGTCAATTTAGACTGGAATTGAATTATTTTAATTAAAGACAAAAACATCTTTAATTCTAAAAATTTTACCATTTTTGACCCTGAAAAACAGGTAGAGGTGACACCTCATTAAAAAGGTGACACCTCTTAAAACCAAATCCTTCATCGTGATAAATAGCTGCAACATGAAGAAGTTATTACTCTTAACCGGCCTTTTCGGATTGGCTTTCACCGCCCGTTCTTTCGGGCAGGATGCCAATGCCGGTGCAGAGGCATTATTCAAGCTAAAGTGCGGCATCTGCCACACGGTCGGCAAAGGGAAATTGGTAGGCCCCGACCTCGCCAATGTCCACGACCGCCACACAGAAGAGTGGATGCTGAAGTTCATCAAGTCGTCCCAAACATTTATAAAAAGCGGCGATTCGGCTGCCGTGGCGCTTTTTGAACAAAACAACAAAGTGGTCATGCCCGACCCCCTGATTTCAGAAGATGAAATCAGGTCTGTGCTCGCGTATATCAAAGAAAACTCCGGCGCAGTCGGCACGGCGGTCGCTTACACCTCTATTATAGAGGGCGCCACGGATGAAGACTTGCAAAATGGCCGGAGCCTTTTTGAAGGGAGAAAAAAACTCGCCAACGGCGGCCCCTCCTGCATGTCGTGCCACAACGGGCTTGCCAAAACCTTTTTCAACGAAAACAGCTATTCAAAAAAAGACCTCTCGGCTTCCTTTTCAGCGCTGGGAGAAGCAGGGGTGAGAGCCATCCTGGAAAACCCTCCTTTCCCCATGATGGCGCAGGCATTTCAAGGAAAAAAAATGGAGCCGGACGAGGTGCACGACCTGCTGGTTTTTTTGAAAAGCGCAGATAAGGGGGGCGCCGCCCAAGCCAAAAGCCCTTTGCCCTCCGGTTTTTTGCTGTACGGCATCATGGGGGCGGCCGCCCTTATCCTATTGTATTCGGGCTTTTGGTACAGCCGCAAGAGCAGGAGCGTCAACCACAACATTTACAAACGGCAGATAAAATCTTTCAATTGAGGCGCATGCCGGTTGGCGGTGAAACTACTGGCGAACTTCTGTTCGCCAGTACGTTACAACAGGCTAATTTGCAATGGGCCATTAAAACCACCGCAAACCTTCTCGAAAAACCGCTTAATTCTTTGAAAATGAAAACCTGGAAGGGAGCGCCTCCCGGAGTATTTTGAGTTCTTTTTCTCTGCCGATGAACATGGCGTAAAATTTATTTGGCGCTAAAACCAGGCAATGATACCGACTTTTAGCGAGGAATAATTTTTATAGCTCGCTAAAAGTGGGCATTTGCACCCTCATTCCGCCAGGCATGGCAGGATACTTACTCTTTGATTTTTTATCCTGCCTTCACCCCAAACAACTTCAAAAATCTCAAACAACTTCAATAAACCACAAACCGCAAAACCGCATCAACATGAGTTGGATAGAAGACATCATTTCACCGCAAACCCGCCAATGGGAAGAGTTTTACCGCAACCGTTTTCAGCACGACCGCATCGTGCGCAGCACGCACGGCGTGAACTGCACGGGCGGCTGCTCCTGGCAAATCCACGTCAAAGACGGCATCGTCGTATGGGAAACCCAACAGTTGGACTACCCGCTGCTGGAGAGTTCGCTGCCGCCTTACGAACCCCGTGGCTGCCAACGCGGCATCTCCTATTCCTGGTACCTGTACAGCCCGCTGCGCATCAAGTACCCCTTAATCAGAAGCGCGCTGGTGGATGCTTTTCAGGCTGAAAAACTCAATGCCGGCGGCGACCCCATGAAGGCTTGGGAAAACCTCCAAAGCAACGACGAGGCCCGCAGAAAATACCAAAAGGCCCGCGGCAAGGGCGGCTTCCGCCGCGTAAGCTGGGACACCGTGCTCGAAATCATGGCAGTCGCCAACCTTTACACCGCCAAAAAATATGGCCCCGACCGGGTCGCCGGTTTCTCGCCCATCCCCGCCATGTCCATGATGAGCTATGCCGCCGGAGGGCGCTTCCTACAATTGTTCGGCGGCATCAACCTCAGCTTTTACGACTGGTACTGCGACCTGCCGACGGCCTTCCCCGAAATCTGGGGCGAGCAGACCGACGTGTGCGAAAGCGCCGACTGGTACAACGCCAAAATGATTGCCGATATGGGCGCTTGCCTCAACATGACCCGGACGCCCGACTGCCACTTCTTCGCCGAGTCCCGCCACAACGGAACGAAGACCGTCGTCTTCGCCCCCGACTTCAGCCAGGTCTGCAAATACGCCGACCAATGGGTGCCCCTACACGCTGGCAGCGACGGGGCTTTCTGGATGGCGGTGACGCACATTATTTTAAAAGAATGGCACCACGAAAAGCAGACGCCTTACTTCCTGCAATACTCGAAGCAATACACCGACAGCCCGTATTTGGTGAAATTGGATAAAGACGGCGACGTGCTCAAACCCGGCAGATTGGTGCGGGCGAATGAAATCAGGCAATTCAAAGACATAGAAAACGGCGACTGGAAGTTCCTCAACGTGGATGAAAAAACCGGGGAACTCGTCATCCCAAAAGGCAGCTCAGGCTACCGTTGGGACAAGAACGGCGGCAAGTGGAACATGAAGCTCGAAGACGGCGAGACCGATAAATCTTACGACCCCGCTTTGACCTTCCTCCACAAAAGCGACGACGTATTGCAGGTGCAGTTCACTGAATTCGGTCTGGCAAATCAGCGCCTGCGGGGCGTGCCGGTGAAATACATCGAAACGGTAAATGGCAAAATCCCCGTCGTCACGGTCTATGATTTGGTGATGGCGCAATACGGCGTGGACAGGGGCCTCGGCGGCGATTATCCAAAAGGCTTCACCGATAAAGACGGCGCTTACACCCCCGTCTGGCAGGAGATTTTCACCGGCGTTGACGCCCGAACGGTCATCCAATTTGCCCAGGAATGGGCCAACACCGCCAACGTCACGGGCGGCAAGTGCATGGTCATCGTCGGCGCCGGCATCAACCACTGGTACCATTCCAACCTGATGTACCGCTCCGCCATCATGGCCCTGATGCTCACCGGCTGCGTGGGCAAAAACGGCGGCGGCATGAACCACTACGTCGGGCAGGAAAAATTAGCGCCAGTGGATTCCTGGGGAACCATCGCTTTTGCCAGGGACTGGAACAACCCGGTCAGGCTCCAGCAGGCCCCCATCTGGCACTACATCAACACCTGCCAGTACCGCTACGACGGGCAGTTTTCAAAATACAATACCGTACCCGACAACAAATTGACCCGCCAGCATACGGCAGATTCCATTTTCCAGGCAGTCCGCATGGGCTGGATGCCCTTCTATCCGCAGTTCAACGAAAACACCCTGGAACTGACCAAAGAGGCCGCTCAAAAAGGCGCTTCTTCGGATGAAAAAATCCAGGATTATGTCTTGGAAAAACTCAAGTCCAAAGAATTGAAATACGCCGTGAGCGACCCCGAAGCGCCGGAAAACCACCCCCGCGTGTGGTACATCTGGCGCGGCAACGCCATCATGGGCAGCATGAAGGGCCACGAGTACGCCCTGAAACACTACCTCGGCACCCACTCCAACGCCATCGCCGAAGATTCGGAAGAACACACCAAAGAGGTCAAGTGGCACGAACACGCGCCGCTCGGCAAAATGGACTTAATCGTTGACCTCAACTTCCGCATGGACTCCTCGGCGCTGTATTCCGACATCGTGCTGCCAGCAGCTTCATGGTATGAAAAGGCAGACCTGAACAGTACGGACATGCACTCTTTCATCCATCCGCTGGGGCAGGCCATCGCTCCGGTTTGGGAATCGAAAACCGACTGGGATATTTTCAAACAAATCGCTAAAGTCACCAGCGAACTGGCGAAAAAGTATTTGCCGGCGCCTCAAAAGGACGTGGTCATTTCACCCATCGCCCACGACTCCGCCGGTGAAATAGCACAGCCCGAAATCAAAGACTGGTACAAAGGCGAGTGCGATGCCATTCCAGGTAAAACCATGCACAAAATCGCTGTGCTGAACAGGGATTACACCAAGCTGTACGACAAGTACATCTCCCTCGGCGACAACATCCGGACCGACGGATTGGGCGCCCACGGCAACCATTTCCAATGCGAAGATGCCTTTGATGAAATGCTCGATTCCAACCATTTCCCGGTGGAAAAAATAGACGGCAAACTCCGCCCCTCCATCAAAGAGGACGAATGGGCCGCCAATGCAGTCCTGCATTTGTCAACCCTGACGAATGGAAAACTGACCGCACGGGCGTATAAAAATGCAGAAAAGAAAACCGGGTTGGTGCTCGCCGATCTCGGCGCCGGCAGCGCCGATGTCAAAATCCGTTACGCCGACTTGTTGGCGCAGCCAAGAAGGTACAATTCTTCCCCGCTTTGGTCGGGCCTGATGCACGACGGCAGGGCCTATTCCGCCTACACCTACAACGTCGAGCGGCTGGTGCCCTGGCGCACGCTCACTGGGCGGCAGCACTTTTACCTCGACCATGAACTGTATCTCGCCTACGGCGAAAACCTCCCGACCTACAAACCCTCGCCCAAGCCCGAAGCCTACGGCGACCTGCGCGATACGCTGAAAAATGGCGAAGCCAAAATCCTCAACTGCCTCACGCCGCACGGCAAATGGCACATCCACTCCACCTACATGGAAAACCTGCGGATGCTCACCCTTTCGAGGGGCTGCGAACCCTGCTGGATGAACGAACAGGACGCTGCCGAACTCGGCATCAACGACAACGACTGGGTCGAGGTGTACAACGACCACGGGGTTTACTGCACCAGGGCGGTCGTCAGCGCCAGGATTCCGAAGGGCGTGTGCATCGTTTATCACGTGCCAGAGCGGACTACGGGCATCCCGAAATCGCAGGTGCGGGGCAACAAGCGGGCGGGTGGCCACAACAGTTTTACCCGCATCCACCTCAAGCCAAACTTCTTAGCGGGCGGATACGGCCAGTTTTCATATCACTTCAACTATTGGGGGCCTATTGCTCCCAACCGTGATACCCACGTGATAGTGAAAAAGATGGAGAAATTGGTTTGGTAATATCGGTAGTTTAGAGGTGACACCTTTCAAAAAGGTGTCACCTCTGGTTTCCGTAGTTTAGAGGTGACACCTTTCAAAAAGGTGTCACCTCTGGTTTCCGTAGTTTAGAGGTGACACCTTTCAAAAAAGGTGTCACCTCTGGTTTCCGTAGTTTAGAGGTGACACCTTTCAAAAAGGTGTCACCTCTGGTTTCCAGAAAAAATTCAATCAAAAAAAAATAGCATCATGGATGTACGTTCCCAAATCTCAATGGTATTTCACCTCGACAAGTGCATCGGCTGCCACACCTGTTCCATCGCCTGCAAAAACATCTGGACAGACAGGAAGGGCGCCGAGTATATGTGGTGGAACAACGTGGAAACCAAGCCCGGCACCGGCTACCCCACCAAATGGGAAGACCAGGATATTTACAAAGGCGGCTGGGAAAAAAAGAACGGCAGCATTGACCTCCGGGGCACTGGCAAGAAAAAAGGGCTGCTCAATATTTTCCACAACCCGAACCTCCCCGTCATTGACGACTACTACGAGCCGTTCACTTACAAATACCTCGACCTCATCGAGTCGCCCGCCATGGACGACCAGCCAACGGCACGCCCGGTCTCGCTCATCACTGGCAAACCCATTGACATAAAAATGGGCCCCAACTGGGACGACGACCTCAGCGGCACCCCCGACTACGCCCGCAAAGACCCCAACCTCCAAAAACTCTCGCCCGCCGAGCAGGAGGCGATGTTCCAACTGGAGCGCATGGCTTTCTTCTACCTGCCGAGGATTTGCAACCACTGCCTCAACCCCGCCTGCGTGGCATCCTGCCCTTCGGGCGCCATTTACAAAAGGGGCGAAGACGGCATCGTGCTCATCAACCAGCAGGTGTGCCGGGCCTGGCGGATGTGCGTCACCGCCTGCCCATACAAGAAGTCGTATTACAACTGGCATTCCGGCAAATCGGAAAAGTGCATCCTTTGCTACCCACGTCTGGAGGCCGGTTATGCGCCCGCCTGCATGCACTCCTGCGTCGGCAGAATCAGGTACCTGGGTGTCATCTTGTACGATGCCAGCCAAATTGAAAACGCCGCTTCCAGCGACACCGGCAACCTCGTTGACAGCCAGTTGAACATGCTGCTCGACCCCTTCGACCCCAGCGTCATCGAGGCGGCAAAGAAGAACGGCGTTGCCGATTCCACCATCAAAGCCGCACAGTATTCGCCCACTTACAAATTCGTCAAAGAATGGGGTTTGGCCCTGCCGCTGCACGCCGAGTTCAGGACGCTGCCGATGCTGTTTTACGTGCCGCCGCTCCTGCCGGTCATGGCTTCGCTGAGCGAACAGAATACTTCGCAGGGCGAAAAAATGGACCCCATCGCCAAGTTCTGGAACGACAACTGGCTCTACAACACCAGCACGGAAGAGCTTTGGGGCACCATTGACCAGGCGCGTTTCCCGCTGAAATACATGGCCAACCTGTTCGCCGCAGGCGATGAAGAAAAAGTCAAGACTGTTTTGAAAAAACTGATGGCCGTGCGCATCCATCGCCGGAACGTGACGGTGGGCGACTTGTCGCCGGAAAAAGTGGAAGTCGCTATGCGGGAAGCGGGCATGGATGCCGAAACCGCCGATGCCATTTATAAGCTGACCTCGCTCGCCAAGTTCGACGACCGCTTCGTCATTCCACCGGCCCACCGCGAACAGGCCATCGAGATGCTCGAATTCACGGGCGATACAAGAGGCAGTACCGGCTTCGGTTTTAAAGAAAAACCCGTGAGGGGGCTTTGAAATTGAGAATTGGGAAGTCAACTACTAAAGTGTTGTTGAACCAATAGCCATATCTATCATCTTGTAACCCCTCGTTTCAACGAGGGGTGGCAGAGACCCTACAACCACATCTATCTTCTTTTCAAAACATCACATCTGCCTGTATGATGTGGATGCTTTGCAAAGAAGATAGATGTGAGAGTGGGTTGGTGGCTTGCCCACCGGTTGAAACCGGCGGTTACAAAATGATAGATGTGATTGCAGCCATGCCAAAATTTCAGTAGTTGGCTACTCAATTCCCGAACGCGCTATTGATTTCAATAAAATTTGACAAGATGAAATATTCCATCGCGCATTACGACTTCCTGGCCGGGGTTTACGAATACCCCACGGAAGGTTATTCCGAAAAAGTGAGGGAAGCCCAGGCGTTTTTTGATAAAAAATTCCCGGAAGCCGCAGCGCTGTTCCGCCCGTTTTCGAGCTACATAGCCACCCTTCCTTTGAAAAAACAGGAAGAACTTTTCATCCGCTCCTTCGACGTGCAGTCGGTGACGACCCTCGACCTGGGCTACGTGCTTTTCGGCGACGACTACAAGCGGGGCGAGCTGCTGGTCAACCTGAACCGGGAACACCAGGAGGTGCAAAACGACTGCGGCATCGAGCTGGCCGACCACCTCTCCAACGTGCTGCGCCTGCTGCCCAAGATGCAGGACCAGGAACTCGTCGAAGAGTTGGCCCGGCGCATCGTGGCCCCCGCCCTGCGCCGAATGATTCCGGGCTTCGAGCCGGAGCAAATCGAATTGAAAGACAAGTTTTACGAAAGGCGGCACAAGACCCTCATCGAAAGGGACGAGCAGCAGTACACCATTTATCAAAAGGCGCTGCAAGCCCTGCACTGGTTGATAAAAAACGACTTCGGCATCGTGGAAAAAGAAACGCCGGAAGAGGTGTCGGATTTCCTCAGAAACCTTCACACGGAGGTGAAGCTGGAGGGGTGAAAGGCGTCAACTTTCGTTCAAAAATTCATCAGAAAAAATAGCAACAATGGATAATTTCTTCAACGCACTGAATAATTTTTTCCTGATTGGCCTGCCCTACATGGCCCTGCTGGTTTTCGTCATCGGGTCTGTTTGGCGGTACACTTCCACCAAGTTCAAGTTCTCCTCGCTGTCGTCCCAGTTTTTGGAAGGCAGGCAGCTTTTCTGGGGGTCGGTGCCATTTCACATCGGCATACTCTTTTTGTTTTTCGGGCACCTGACGGCGTTCCTCATCCCGAAGGCGGTGTTGCTGTGGAACGGCCACCCGGCGAGGCTGATAGTGCTGGAAGTGACGGCGTTCGTTTTTGCCATCGCTGTGCTTATTGGCATTGTCAACCTGCTCTACCGGCGCATCACGAATGCCCGCATTTCGGTGGTGACGACCAAGATGGACTACGCCATCATTTCCCTGCTGCTGATTCAAGTGGTGTCTGGGCTGTGGGTGGCGTACAATTTCAGGTGGGGGTCGTCGTGGTTTTCCTCGGTGCTGACGCCGTACCTGCGCTCCATTTTTGCGCTGCAACCCGACGTGACCGCCGTCAGCGCTTTGCCCTGGGTGGTGAAGTTCCACATCGTTGGGGCTTTCTTCATCGTTTTGCTCATTCCTTTTTCACGGCTGGTTCACTTTCTGGTAGTGCCACTCAATTACATCTGGCGCCCTTACCAGCAGGTAGTTTGGTATTGGGATAGGAAAAATGTCCGCAAAGCCTGGACGCCGTGGTCGCTGCAAAGGCCAAAGAATAATTGACGGCAGAGGTGACACCTTTCGAAAAGGTGTCACCTCTTGGAACGGCAGAGGTGACACCTTTCGAAAAGGTGTCACCTCTTGGAACGGCAGAGGTGACACCTTTCAAAAAGGTGTCACCTCTAAATCAACCTGAATGACGAACATCTTCCTGACCGTAACCGACCTCGAACTCACAGCCTCGCAGGCTGTCAAGGCGATTCTCGTCCTCCTTTTGACTTTCGGGGTAGTGTTCAACCTGTACAAGACATTCAAGGCTGAGGAAGTGAAATGGAAAATTCTGCGGGTGGGGATAGCGCTTTTTTTCGTGGTGGCGGCCGTGCCGGTCATCACTTGGATGAGGA
>SCUG01000461.1 GCA_004297645.1 Saprospiraceae bacterium
GGCTGTTCGAAAATACAGCGTATTCCCTATTTTCGCTGGCAAATTTGCATCATGAAATCCATCTTATTAAAAAATGCCTGCCTCGTCAACCGTGGCCAAATCATTGCGGGCGACCTTTTCCTAATAAAAGGCAGGATAGAAAACTGTGGCGGTGTCATAAACCGGAAGGCAGATGTGGAGATAGATGCCACGGGGCTGCATGTTTTACCGGGCATCATAGATGATCAGGTGCATTTCCGCGACCCCGGCTACAGCCATAAAGCCGACCTTCGCACCGAGCCGCGGGCTGCTGTGGCGGGAGGTGTGACCTCCTTCATGGAGATGCCCAACACCAACCCCCCGGCCTTGACACAAGCTATTTTGGCAGAGAAATACCGGGCTGCCGCCGCCAAATCGCTCGCCAACTACTCCTTTTTCATGGGGGCCTCCAACGGCAATATCGAAGAGGTTCTAAAAACCAACCCCAGGAATGTTTGCGGTATCAAGATTTTCATGGGATCCAGTACCGGTAATATGCTGGTGGATGATGTCGCTACGCTTGAAGGTATGTTTTCCCGCTGCCCGCTGCTCATTGCAACCCATTGTGAAGATGAGGCCACCATTCGCGAAAACATAGCCATTTACCGGCAAAAATACGGGGAGGATATTCCGATGAAACTCCATGCGGAAATCAGAAACGTTGCGGGCTGCCTGAAATCGTCAGCTTTAGCCGTGGAACTGGCACGGAAGCACGGCACCCGCCTCCACATTTTACATATATCCACCAAAGATGAGTTGGCGCTGTTCCACAATAATATTCCATTGAAAGAAAAGCGCATAACCGCTGAAGTCTGCGTCCACCATCTCTATTTCAACAGCGATGACTACCGAACATTGGGGTCTCAGATAAAATGTAACCCCGCCGTAAAGAGTCGTATTCATCAGGAAGCACTCCTACCAGCCCTGCTCGACAACCGCCTCGACATCGTAGCCACAGACCATGCTCCCCATACTTGGGGGGAGAAGCAACAAACCTACTTCAAGGCGCCATCCGGGGTACCGCTCGTGCAGCATTCGCTGAATGTCATGCTCGAATTTTACCACAAAGGCATGATAAGTCTAGAGCAGATAGTGGAGAAGATGTGCCATGCCCCGGCGGTCTGCTTCCGGGTGGAAAGCCGCGGCTACCTCGACGAGGGCAACTGGGCCGATGTGGTATTGGTGGATTTGAACGAGACGTGGACAGTGGCCAAAGACAATATTTATTACAAATGCGGGTGGTCGCCTTTTGAAGGGCATACTTTCAGAGGGCGGGTAAAGAGTACCATTGTTAGTGGTCATTTGGCCTGGCACGGTGGCCGGTTTTTCGAAGATAAAAAGGGCGAACGGCTGACGTTCGGCCGGTGATTTTTCACGAGATTCAAAAGAAATTCATGTGCTTTCGCAAAGAGAGCGTTTTGTCCAAAACGGCCAGAATCACGAAAGTCAGAATCACCAGCACAAAATATTGTAGCACCATCGGAGGAACAGCTTCGAGGGCGACATTCACCGCTGCGAGCACTGCACCGGCGTATTGTCCCACAGGGTCAGCGACGGCATTCCCGGTGGCCGTAGAAAAGAAAACAGCGACCATGCTCGCGGCCAGAGCTATCCAAAAAGTTTTTTTCCAAAAGGGTTTTATGAGTGGCTCGGCGGCGAAGTGTCTCTTTGGCAAGTGCTCCATCACCTGCTGTACGAATCGCATGGAAGGCTGCTCCAACTCCATTGTCGTGAGTGTGGCCTGCACCTTTCGGATAATGGCCAAATCCTGCTGCAAGCCGGCATTTTGCGAGGTGAGTTGTTCCACTTCTACCCGTTCTTTGGGGCAGCACCGGCCCTCTGCGTATTTCCAAAGCAATTCCTGGACGTTCATTTTTATTGGTTGATAAGGTTGATTGAGTTGGTGAGGTTGACATGAACGCTTATTGACCTCATCAGCACTGTGTCAACCGTTGGCAATTTCTTTTACTTCGGATTTTAACATCCGCATCAATTGATTTTTCATCGCATCCCGTAACCGGAAGAGCCTGACTTTCACGTTGCTCTCCGTCTGACCTGTGATCACTGTTATTTCTTTCACCGACTGCTCGTTCAGATAGTACAGGGTCAGCAGGGCGGCATCTTCGGGCTTCAGACAGCTGAGTGCCTGATGGGTAAAGGCCCGGATGGTCTTCCGGTGCAATTGCTGGGCGGGCGAATCGGCTGCATCCGGGAGTTGCAGAGCGATGCTGCCCTCATCGACAGACATCGCCTTTGGCGGCCGGGCACGCAGCCGGTCGATGGCCGTGCGCCACGCTATTTGATAAAGCCATGTGGCAAATTTTGAGCGTTGCTCGAACCGTGCCAGACCTCGGTAGGCTTTCAAAAACGCATCCTGTGCAGCTTCCTCCGACTCTTCCCGGTTGTTCAATACTTTAAAACTGATGGTAAACACATAATCGCGGTAGCGCTCCACCAGGACACGAAACGATACCTGATTGCCTTTGAGTGTCTCTTTGACTAAATGAAGGTCGTTGTCCATTCAATGGATATTGAAAAATCGAACTTTGTGCCACACCGTCTTTGACGGGAGGCCACGAGGGCCGGTTACAAGGCAGGAAAAATGGGAGCAACCCAACTTGGGCGCTCCCGCTTTATTTGGAGAATAAGGTTGTTGATTATTGCTGGATGATGACAGGGTTGAGTTTTGAGTTGATGTTGCTGCTCTCGTCCACTTTTTGCAACAGGGTGTCGCTGGCAACGATGGTCACCTCGCTGGCGCGCACGGCAGAAATATCGGCCTTGCGCAGCGGAAAGGATGAGGCGTCAAGCACTGCGTTATCTTCCACGGTGGCCTTCAGGTAGTTGCCGGTGCCGCGCAATTCCAGCCGGCTGCCGCCCCATAGGTGGACCGTCAGGTTATCGACATCAATATTTGCCGTAATCAGCCCACCATCGTCGCGCATGAGGCTCAGGTTGTCAAGCTTGAAGCCATGAAGAACGATGTCGTTGGAGGAGGTGAAGGCCTGCAACTCTTCTATGTCGGGCATCACGATTTCCACAGTGGCGCTCCGGTTTGCATTAATCTTAAAAACATCATCTTGCTGGTCAAATTCTATATTAGCGAAATCGTCTGCCTCTACCTTTACCTCGTACCGTTCTCCATACTCGACGCGTAGGGTCACATTGCCGTCGATCCTGATTTTTGTGAAATCCTTATAGGATAGGTCTTTCTTGTTCTTTTCAATGTACGCCGGACACGTCATGCCATTCGGCCCCATCTGCCAGGCGTAGTCTGTATCATACGTTGGGAAGTCGTATTTCCCGTCCGTTTCCATTTCCCAGATTTTGCCCCGAATCTGGTTGTCAGGCATCACCCATTTCCCCTCAGGGACCCTGATGGTCAATTGGACTTTCTGGTTGCGCCATTTTTCTCCCTTTGGTATGACGAAATAGGAAGTCATAATGAGCCTGTTCCCGGCTATTTGATATTCATAGGCGATGTTTTCCGCTAGTTTTTGGGCTTCGGCAAGGTTCTCGCCACGGGCGTAATTTTTTTGAATAACCTCAAAACGGCCGGTCTTTGATTTTTCAAAATTAAACTGGATGTTGCTGGAAATCAGTTTGTTTTCCGAAATGATAAGTTCGTCGCCCAGCCTGATTAACACATCGCGGTAGGGGTTCTCCTCCATTTCCACGAACAGGGTGTCGGGGGTGCCGGGTTCTGAATTAGGTTCGAGGCTAACCTCGCTGCCGATGCCGAATTGTTTGCTGGTGGAAAACCCCAAGAACATCAGGCTCACCACATTTACCAGCCAAAACGCCCACAATCCGGCGGCCCATTTTGGTTTGAAATTGGTGCGCATGAACATGCGCATCACCATCATTATCAGCATCAGCACGGGAATACCCACCAATATCAGTACATTGATGACACCAAGAGTGGTGAGAAACGGCGTGCCCGGATTAAGGAAACTGGAAAACGGTAACCCGAAGAAAAGCCCGCCAACGGTGGCTACCCACAACAAGGCTAGTATCACTACCAACGCTATGCCGAAGGCAAAGAAAATGGGCTTGACAATTTTTGCCAGTATATCGAAAATGGCGCGAATCACACTCCCTAAAACATGAATCCCCTCGGTAGCGGCGGCTCTGAAATGAATCCCGCCATCGGTAGAACCGCATTCTCCTTTAGTATCGTCCGACGGCGGGGTGCTTTTTTTTTTGAACCGAACTCTGCCTTAAGCTCGTCGCCAAGCTCCGACATCTTTTTCGATACATGGGCCACTTCCTCTTCGATGATTTTGCCAATATTGGAAACATTTGCTTTTTCTCCCCGCATGGCGAGCCTGTCGCTAGCAGTTTCCGCCTTTGGCAATACGGCCCAGAGGATGATGTATAGCGGGATGCCGACGCCTCCGGATATGGTTATCAGCACAAAGAACAACCGAACCCAGAGTGGGTCTTCTATGCCGAAGTAGGCGGAAATGCCGGAGCATACGCCGCCGATTACCACTTCTTCGGTGTTGCGGAAAAGGCGCTTACCGGTTTTGAATTTCCACTTGCCGCGAGAGGAGGATTTTGGGGCTTCATCGCCCATAGGCTCGGCCCCGAAATCTTCCGGTGTACCCATGATGGCAATGACGTGTTTCACGTCTTGCAATGTAACAATCGGGCGATTTTCCAGTCGCTCCTGGAAAAGTTCTGCCATCCGGGCTTCGATATCGGCCGTTATTTCCTCATAACCCTCCGACGCTCGAAAATGATGGTGGATTGTCTCCAGGTAATTGCTGAGATGCTCATAGGCATCTGAGTCAATGGTGAAGGCGATGCCTCCGAGGTT
Source organism: Saprospiraceae bacterium (assembly GCA_004297645.1). GTDB lineage: Bacteria > Bacteroidota > Bacteroidia > Chitinophagales > Saprospiraceae > UBA6168. The sequence goes on from SCUG01000461.1 coordinate 4,841, forward strand.
AATGTTGAATACCTTATTCATTTTGCTTTCTTATTAGCTGTTAAACTTCTGGTAGAGTGCTTCACGGCTGCCACGAGTTGGTTCCAGGTGTCCATCAGGCCATCCAAAAACTCGTGCCCGTCACTTGTTAGTGAATAGTATTTTCGAGGTGGCCCAGCACCAGATTCCTTCCAGGTATAATCCAACAACCCGGCGGATTTAAGGCGGGCCAGCAAAGGATAGAGTGTGCCCTGCACCACGATCATCTGCGACTCTTCGAGGCGTTTGATGATGTCAGAAGGGTAAGCTTCCTGCTCGTCCGAAATGATGGAAAGAATGCATAATTCGAGTATGCCCTTCCTCATTTGTTGTGTGGTATTTTCTAAGAGTCCCTGAACTTTCATTTTTCTATTGGCTGATAAGCTTCACGTCAGGTTGGTTTTTAGTTTGTTAGTCTTTTCTCCCGGCACTCCGAGATGTTTGACGCCACAAATATAATAGCTTGCAAGGTACTATGCAATACAAGCTACTATCTATTGCAAGAATTTTTTGATGAAAAGAGAGTTCGGATGGACGAAATGCCTCAAAATGCGGGGCCGGCGAAAATTGATTGGAGGAAATACATCCGACAGGTGGATGTCTGGTGTGTTTTATTTCCACCCACTCACACTACCGAAAGTATTGGTCTTGTATCATGGCGTTGTTGTTCCGATTCTTCAGCATTTCCATGATGAGAAAAGTGCCATTTGGCCCGGCTACTTAACTACGGCGAAGTGATGAGAAGCATGCCTGCATGAATTCCGGGGCCGGTGGCAAAGGATAGCAGCTGATTCGGTGTAAAAAAACACATTAAGAAGCCGAATATTATTCACTATTTTTGCCACAGGCGCGGGTATTGCAAAAACACCCATGGCGTCATTCAGACAACAAACAGGTAAACGATAGATATGGGAAAAGTCATCTCACTTTTAAACCACAAAGGAGGCGTTGGAAAAACTACCAGTGTCATCAACATAGGAGCAGGTATGGTAGTCTTGGGCAAAAAGGTGTTGTTGGTTGACCTTGACCCCCAGGCCAATCTTTCCGTCTCTCTGGGGATTCCCCGGCAGCCCAATACGATTTA
>SCUG01000462.1 GCA_004297645.1 Saprospiraceae bacterium
TCAAAGCGCCGCCAAATCCAGTTGGATAACATCGAAAAACTGCCCATCCAAATGGTGGAAATCGTGGTCGGTGGTGAGCAAAGTCAAGCCAAGCACGGAGGCAGTGGCAGCAATCCAGAGAGCCTGCCCCGAATTTTCGGGGTCGTTCTTTCCCATGTTTCGGGCGCTTGTTCCGAGTGGCCGCCCTGGCAGGCGACCCTGGCTGAAAGCATCAATTTCGGCGTATCGCTGGATGATGGTTTCCACGTGAATGTCAGTAATGGGAAATTTTTGAACGAATTGAAACAGCCTTGAAATTCTGGCGACGCCCCATTGGCTTTGAATGGCGATGGAGCGAATTTCACCGGCGGTCACGACGGACAACACGGAAGTGTTCGGAGCGGCGAGCGGGGCGTGAAGCGCATCAATTTGGGCAGCCAGCCGCTGGTTTTCCCTGAGATAAAGGAGGAGGATGTTGGTGTCGAGGAGGAAATTCATGCGCTGAGCATCGCCAAAAGTTCTTCAATGGGTTCCTGCACGTTGATTTCTGCAATCAACTTGTCCAATTCTTGCCGGTCAAAACCTTTGAAGTTTTGTTCCGTCAGAATTCTTCAAGCGTCAGGTTCTTGCGCAACGGCCTCATGGCATCGGCAAAAATGGCAATTTCATTGGGCTGTGCAACTGGCTCGACAGGTTTGTTGATACCTTTGGAGGAGGGTTGGCCGTTCCGGGCAGTTTTGCGGGCGGGCTTTTTTTCAGCCGAAATGACTTGCAAGACCTGGAGTCGCTCCAAACTGCGTAGCAGCGGCAGTGCTTCTTCCCTCAATAATTTTACGGTGATGGTCATTGCTTCTAAATTTTCTCAAAAGTACGGGAATTTCGTTGCAGTCGTTTCACAAAATCAACCTGAGGCCGGTGCAAAGCCACCTGGTGCTTCCGCCACCGCATTTTGCAGGCGTATTTTGCCAGTCATTTGGAAGGAAGAAGAAACCGGAAGGCATACGAATTAATCCCAAATCATGGCAGCAGACTCCCTTTTCGGTGCAAGGTTCATGGGTGATTATCCGTCAAGAAGGTAAAACCAGCATCGCTCCCGTCCAATTACCGGACTCCGGGTCGGGGTCTTCAAAAAACATGGCTGGCGGCTGATGGGCGAGTGCTTTGGCGATTTTTCTAACCCAAAGCGGGGCAGGGGATTCAGGTTCGGGGATGAAATCGAATACAATATCGGCGTGCATGGGCAGCCCTGCGTCAGCGGAAAAAACGGGGGCATCCGTTCTGAGTTGCCCCTTGTCGTCCAAAGGCGTAAAGGCAACCCGGACTTTTGGCAACTCCTCGCCTAAGCTCTGGTCGGCTACTTTGGAGGGAATATCTTCGACATCTCCTGCTTTGATTAATGCCATGCCACAGTAGGCATGAAACCCTACGACTAAAGATTTGAAGTGCTTCTTGCAAAAACCGGCGCCGGCGTAAAGAAGACGGAGCACGGAAACGTCATTTCTGCCGGGTGGCGGCTTGAAGGCATTCTCTTTCAATTGCCCGGCAGATTTCGAGTACATCAAAGGGTGTACGATGCCCCTGGCGAGCACTTCCTGAAAGGTGATAATGGGGGAAACCTCGATATTCATTGAGTAGGTGACAAATGGGCGAACAAGTGTTGCAAGGCTTCGAGCAAGTCAGCAGGAAAATCCTTTCCGGCGAGGTCGAGATGCTCATTTTCCATTGTTTTCCCGGATGGCAATTGCGCAAAAAAATTAGCCTTGCTTTTGCCGATTTCGACGGTAACGAAGTGACTGTCTCCATGTTCCCAGTCTATCGTAACCGTGCTATAAGGGGTGGGGGTTATGTTTTCCGGTTCTAAATGTTCGAGGAAGGATTCGGGCAATAGTCTCAGGAAGTTAAGGCAGGCATCCGCTACTTCCGGGCTGACAGGAATGGCGCCGTACCCGTCCCAATTGTTTTTTAGGCGAGTGAAGGACTGGATTTTCGTCCGGACGGCGCTCCAACGGTCTTTTCTTTTGAAAGCCTTTTTTTCCGGGCTGTTGCGATGCAGGAACTCATAGACTTTGGGGAGCCATTTCTCGTCCAATTGGTCAATGAGCCGGTGCAATTCTTCCCGTTGATAAGATATAGTCATCGTTCATTCAAGTTTTGAAAACAGCGCTTAAAGATAGCGCCTTCGATTAGTGAATGGTCTTCGCTCAAAAATTTCCTCAAAAATACATGAATTTCGTTTCCATTGTTTTTCAGATTTTACCTGAAATGAAACGGGGTATCGTGGCGCTTCCGGCACCGCATCTTGCAGGCGTATTTTGCCGGGCGGTGGGTAGGAGAAAGATGAAACAGCCTCCTCCATTTTCACCTTTTCCATACCTTTGGAATCAAAAATTCTATGGAAGAAAACGAACACTTCATCGAGGGCATCTACAACTGGTGCGACCGCTGGTGCGAGCGCTGCAAATACACTGACCGATGCTATAGTTTTCAAATGGACGTGGAAGACGGCTTCGACCCGCTGAACCGGGACCTCTCCGGCGAAGAGGTCTGGGCGCACGTCGGCAAGCGCTTTGCCCAGGCGCTCGAAATGCTTCGCAAACACGCCGCCGAACAGGGCATTGACCTCGACAACCTGCCCGATGTGGAAGAAGAACCGCCCAGCGAAAGGGCTGCCCGGCTGGAGGCGCTCTGCGAAGAAATCCACGAAGAATACATCGAACGCAGCCACTCGTTTTTCGAAGAAAACAAAACCTATTTTGAGGACAAAGGCCACGAAACCATCAGTTGGGTGCAGATGGGATTGTCTGGCGAAGAGGAGGTGCTGGCAAAATGGGAAGAGGTGAACGACCAGGCCGAAGTCATTCAGTGGTACACTTATTTTGTCGGGGTGAAAATACGCCGGGCTATAAACGGCCTCGACGACATGCACGAAGACCACTGGGGCAGCCCTGAACAAAGCGACGCCAACCGCACGGCCCGCGTCGTCATGCTGGCCATCGAACGGAGCATGGCCGGCTGGCAGGTGATGCTGCATGCTTTTCCAGAAAAGGAGGACGGCATCATCCAACCCCTGGCACTGCTGGCCAGGTTTCGCCGGATGGTAGTGACGACCTTCCCACGCTGGGCTGAGGCGGGGCCAGACGTGGTGTGGTAAGGCGTTCTACGCCGGGGGTGCTGCCCCTGCGCCTCATCCATTTCCTCCACGAAACGCCCGCCCGCCACCGCCCCGAAACGGACGGTGCGACCTGGCGGTTTCGGCATCGGATATTGCAGGAGCATTTTGCGGGGCAGTGGAAAGAGAATGAAGCAATAAACCAGTAGCTTTGTAAATAATCCATCAACCATAACCGCTTTGGCACTGAAAGAAGAAGTCCGCAGACTAAGCGCCGTTGAGCGCATCCTTTTCGTGCAGTACATCCTCGACACGCTGCGGGAGGATGCGGGCGAGTTCGAGTTGAGCGAAGAATGGAAGCAGGAACTCGACCGCCGCACCACCTCCTACCTCGATGGCACTGCAAAAACCTATGCTTGGCAGGAAGTCCGGGCAAAAGTGCAGCAGCAATGAACCACACGCTCGTTTTCCACCAAGAAGCGCTGGAGAAAATCCAGGATGCTCACGACTGGTACGAACTGCAAAGGAAAGGGCTTGGCTTGGAGTTCATGGACGCCATTGGCAAAGTGGTACAGCGCATTTTGTCAAATCCGAACGATAAGACCGACCGCCACCTCCCCTAAATAATTGGCGCTTCCGCCCACCTGCGCCATTGGAATATTTTCAGGCAGAAGTTGCAAAAAGTTTTCCCCACTCTATATTTGCCCCCCGATTCTAATATTCAACCTTAAAATGGAAAAAACCACGCGCAAACGGCGCTTTCTTTTTGTCTCCCGATGGGGTGACTTGCTCGACATAGTGAATGCAGTGCAGGAAGAAGGCAACGATGTAAAAATGTTCATCGAATACAAGCCCTGCTTAGAAGTCGGCGACGGCTTCGTCCCCAAAGTTAGCGAATGGCAAAGCCACATCGCCTGGGCCGACATCGTTGTGTTCGACTACACGGGCTACGGGAAAATAGCCGAAGAATTGCGGGCCACCGGCAAGCCTGTCTTCGGGGGCAGCGAGTACACCGACAAGCTGGAGATAGACCGCAGTTTTGGGCAAGATGAACTGAAAAGGCACAAAATCAACATCCTGAAATACAAGGAATTTCAGACCTTCAGCGAAGCCATCGCCTATGTGGAAGCACACCCGAACTCCTACGTGCTCAAACCCAGCGGCGAGACGCAAGATTTTAAACAGCTCCTGTTTGTGGGCAAGGAAGACGATGGTAGTGACATCGTACGGATGCTAAAGGCTTATGAAAAAAGCTGGGGCAACATGGGTGCCTTTCAACTGCAACGCCGGGTGAGGGGCGTGGAAGTAAGTGTATCTGCCTATTTCAACGGCAAGGAGTTCATCAAACCCGTCAACATAACTTTCGAGCACAAAAAACTTTTCCCCAAAGAACTCGGCGTCTCCACCGGAGAAATGGGCACCAGTATGTTTTGGACGGACGACAACCCCATCTTCGACGCCACCCTTGGCCGCATGGAAAAAACCCTCGCCAAAGATGGCTTCACCGGCCACATAGACATCAACTGCATCGTGAATGGAAAGGGCATTTATCCCTTGGAATTTACCTCTCGCTTTGGCTATCCGCAAGTGTACATTCAGCGGGAAGGCATCAGTGAACCTTTCGGCGACATGCTGTTCAAGCTGGCCACCGGCCAATCGTTCAAGCTAAAAACCAAACCCGGCTTCCAGGTCGGGGTTTACATGGTCGTGCCGCCTTTCCCTTACAACGACGACAAAACCTTCGAGCTTTTTTCCAAAGATGCCGTCGTCGTTTTCAAAGACAAAAGCATGAAGGGTATCCATCCGGTCCACCTCCAGCAGGTAAACGGCGAATGGCTTATCACCGGCGACGCGGGCATGCCTATTCTCGTCGTGGGCACGGGTATCACCATGAAGGAGGCTCAACACCTGGCTTACAACCGCATCTCCAACGTCTTTATAAACAATTCCTACTACCGCACCGACATCGGCGACCGATGGACGGAGGATTCGGACAGGTTGTGGGCCTGGAAGTTCCTGTAAAAGGATGAATGATGCCTTTACATTTCAAAGAAATCACCGAAGCCCCCGCCCCATTTTTCAACCTGCTGCCGCCCGACTGGCAGGAGGGCATTGTGCCACAATGGCCCATTTATCAATCTACGGCTCGAATTTTCGCTTTGAAAAAAAAAGGAGAAATCCATTGCGGTGGCATCGTCTTTCCCACCGTTTCTCCCGACACCCAGGCCTACCGGGAAGAGGCACAGGGCTGGTTCGGCCGCGGGTTCCTTTACATCGGGTTCCTTTTTGTGCCGGAAAAGTACCGAGGCAAACGCTATGGAACGACGTGGCTGGAGGCGTTGGAAAAGCAATTTCCCGGACAGGCTTTTTGGCTGGCCATTGACGAATACGGCTTGCACAACTTTTATGAAAAAAACGGCTTCCAACTGGTAAAGCAGGTAACGGGAGAATTTGGCCCCGAATGGATTTTGGAAAGAGCTGCAAATGCCGGCATCACTACCCCGCCTCCCGCACCGCCCCCATTTTCAAAGAGACGCTGAAACGACAAAAACGATAGCGCCGCCATCTTTGAATTGTGCGGGAATAACGCCATATTTGTCACCGGACATCTATTCACTTAGAAAGCTTTCCCATTTCTTCACCTTGTGCCTGTCAATGAACCGGAGTTCGGTTTTCGACCCATTCAACAAGTGTCCCTGACCTGCCCCCGGCATTGCCGGTGCATAACCTTACAAAATTCCTCACGCCATGAAAACCCGGTTTACCCTCGTTTTTCTTGCGCTGCTCCTGGCTGCTACTTCCCGTGCTCAATTCAACTGGCAACACACCGGCGGCCCTAACGGCGGCTCGCTTTCCCGGATTTATTCCAACGACGAGTACGCCTTTTACCCCGATGAGTATTTTCTATACCGAACCTCCGACGGTATGCATTGGGAAAAATTGCCCGAAGCGGATATCTGGCCCCTTGCCGCCAACGGAAGCAACTTAGTCGCTCAGGCGTTGGCAAATCATTACTCTAATTCGGTCCCTGCCAAACTTATTATCAGCCACGACAACGGCGAAACCTGGACGGAAGGCAACATGCCACCCGGCGGCGAGCATTTTTCAGAAATAGTATGGTGCAGTCACGGGATTTACATTCCCAACGGTCAGGAAAATTTCATCTTTCGCTCAGTAGATGAGGGGCAGACGTGGGACTCTATTTTTCCTCCATTTCAATATGGCTATGACATCTGGGAGTTTGATGACAGGCTTTATGGTAGTAGTTCATCCGGCATCTGGCGGACGGACACCAACGGGGAGAACTGGACATCCCTCACCGTACCGCTCGGTGCGAGCGAATATATCAGGACTATTTTTGCAAACGGCCAGCACATCCTGGTAGGAACGGAATCCAATATATGGCAATCCCACGACGATGGACAGACGTGGTCGAACCAGAGCAAGCCCTGGGCAGAAAACTTCACTGCTTTTCAATTGGCGGGCGATAAAGTTTATGTTGCAGGAGGCGGAGGCAACCTGGCCCGCTCGGATGATTTTGGCGTGACGTGGGAGGCTCTATTTCTTGACGATACCTACCAGTTCAACTTTTATTATACGGCCACAGCAGGTGGGCAAATCCTTGGTAGTACTTACAACAGAGGCGTTCTGCGGTGGGACGAGGCATCGGGCACGATAGTTCAAGCCAACGAGGGCTTGGGGTCCGGTGCTGTTTACATTCTTGCAGCAGGTGGCAACCGGGTTTGGGCGGGCGCTGGAAATGGCGTTTTCCAATTCGATTTGTCGCAGGAAAACTGGAGCGCCAATTCACCTTTGCCAATACCAGAGTACTTTTACGAATCCATCGCTACCCCTGACAACGGCCTTGTTTGCGCCGCCGAATGGCTCACGGACCACTTTTTCCTGTCCACTGATTTCGGGCAAAGCTGGGACACCATTTACCCATTCACCGAACCCTGGGAGTTCGGCTATATTTCCCGCCTAATGCTTAGTGATGAAGTAATTTTCTTTTGGAATGGAGAATCTGACTACTCCCTGTGGCGCTCGGATGATTTAGGACAAAGCTGGCAACAGGTTGATGTTCCTTTTTATATTAGCAGTATCATTAAGTTCAATGGCCTGCTGTTGGGAAATACCAATCAGCAAATCTATTCTTCCTCAGATTTAGGGATGACCTGGGAGGTATTTTCAGATTTTCCCTATGGCAATATACTTTCGATGTTCACTTCGGGCGACCGCTTGATGGTAGGAGTTTCAGTGAACATCAATGGGCAGTATCACCAGCGGCTCTATACTTCGACCGATGGCATCAACTGGGCCTACGCGCACGATGGGCTGCCGGAGGTGAGTTTGTACATTGACCCTGACTCCGAGTATTCTCTACCCGGTTTCTACTACTATCAGGAAGAATATTTCCTTTACACCCCATCCACGGGTTTTTTCGTTTCACAAGATTCCTGCAAGACATGGTTGCCGCTCGAAAATCGGAACGGGTATGCCGTCACTATGACCGATGGCAAGTTTTACGCAGGCAGTTTCGGAGGCGGGGTTATCAGGGCAGACGTTCCGGTCAATGCCTATGGCGAACTTGCAGAGGGTACGGTGTACCTCGACGAAAACAACAATGGCGCGTTCGATGCCGGAGAAAACCCCATTCCGAACGTGAGGGTCAGTGTGGAACAGCCGGGCACATGGTATCCCTTTTATTTTACCACCACTGCTGAAGACGGTTCCTGGTCGCTCGGCATCACGCCAGGTTTGCAGGACACCCTGCGCCCTTTGATTCAGTCGCCCCATTTGGAAAGCATCAATCCGCCCTGGTACCTGGCAAACATGGGTGGCACAGGCAAAGATTTTGGTATTCATCTAACGCCGGGCATCACTGACCTGTCGGTGGCGGGCGGCTACATTTTCAGACCCCGGCCGGGCTTCGATTTTCGGATTTATGCCCACTACGCCAACGACGGAACAACGGACCCTGGCGCAGTTGTATCGCTCAAGCTCGACCCGAACCTGACCTACTTACAGGCCACTCCTTCGCCAACTGCTGTTTTTGGCGATAGCCTTGTTTGGGACGTTGGCCAACTGCCCGTGCTGAATGGTGGAAATATCTGGGTCGGGACCAACGTTCCTGCCACTACCCCGCTCGGAACTTTGGTAAAAAGCACCTGGCACATTTCTTCCATCGCTACCGATGCAACGCCCGATAACAACCTCTTGGTTTTATGCGATACCGTCGTCGGTTCTTATGACCCCAATGAAAAAAGAGTGCAACCTGCCGAAGGCCTCCGGCCCTCCGAAATTGCCGAAGGCAAAGACCTGCTCTACACCATCCAGTTTCAAAACACCGGCAACTACCCGGCGGAGCGCGTGCGCATCACCGACATGATCGACACGGCGCTGTACCTGCCGTCGCTGCGCTTTGTGGCGGCAAGCCACCCCGTCACCTCGTTCCAGCTCAGGCCGGGCGGCCTGCTCGAAGTCGTTTTCGACGGTATTCAACTGCCCGACAGCACGAGCGATGAAGCTGGGAGCCACGGCTTCGTCACCTTCGCCATTCAGCGGAAAAAGGCATTCGACCCCACTTACCGGGTGCGCAACATGGCGGCCATCTATTTTGATTTCAACGAACCGGTTTTTACCAACGAGGTGAGTTTCACCATCAACGATACGCCCGTTTCCGTGCATGAAACGCCGGGGAAAACGGCCACCCAATTGCTCATTTTCCCCAACCCGGCGGAGCAGGAGTTTACCATTTTTTCAAACGGCCAACTGCATGGCAGCGGCACGATGACCCTCCAAAACGAGACTGGCCAAATACTGCTGCAATTGGCGGTGGAAGATTTGGGCAGGCCGCTCACCGTGCAGGCGGCGCAACTGCCGGACGGCCTGTATTTCGTCCACCTTTCGGGCGACACGGAGCGGATGGCCGGTAAGGTGGTGATTCAGAGCAGCAGGAATTGACTTTTTATCCGGGGAACCGGCGGTCTTTCATTGCCACACCAATCATTAAAAGCGGAGCAACATGAAAATTTCTCGTAGCCCTTTGTCCTGTTTTAAGCTATACCATTGGCTGCCAGTGGTGGCTATAATTTGCTTTTCCTCAACCATTCAAGGTCAATCATGGCTGACAGACGGGCAGGTTTGGCTTTACAAAGTTCAGGGAGGCTGGATACCTGGAAATTATGGTATCCACACTTTAGAAGTAACCGGCGACACGGTCATCCAAAACATTCCGTGTAAGATTGTTACTCACTATCCTATTGTCACCCAGCCCTCTCGCATGTACGCTTATTCCAGCCAGCATGCGGTCTATTACTATGATTCGTTCGATGATGTTTTTTGGAAAATGTATGACTTCGATTTGCAGGCAGGCGATACGTTGGCCATGAAATTCAAAAAATACCGCATTGACAGCACAGGCATCATGGAAATCGGCGGTGCAAATGTGCATTATCAATACATTACTTTTTTCGGCGGCAACTGGTTTAACGGGAGTTATTTAGTCCTGGAAGGCATTGGTTTGGCAGGAAGGCCCATAGAAAACGATACAACGGTGTGCAGCTATTTTTTTCTGGACGAAAGTTTTTGTGCCTCAGCAGTGGATGGTTGGGACATTTTCTTCCGGTGTTTTTCGGACGATTTTTTTTTGTATGACCCGTTTGGCACTTGCAGCCCGACAGATATTCCCGGTGTTTTCAAAAAAAATATCGAACTCTACCCAAATCCTGTTGCCGATTGGCTTACGCTGAAATCCGATACCGGGATGGCTGCCCATTGGGTCGTTCTATACGACTGGCAGGGCAGGGCAGTTTGGCAAGGCAGCCCTGCCGGTGCTGCCATTGACGTAAGGGATTTTCCACCGGGTCTGTATATGTTGAAAGCCCGGTGGGAAGATGGAGGATTTTATTTTGGGAAGGTGATGATTCAGAGATATAAAAAGTAACCGGTCCGTGATGCGTAGCACCCGCCAATGAGCACCTTGCTTAGGCGCTAAAAACGATTTGCACTTCCCAATCCCCGTACAAACAAACGTGCCCCTGCCGCTCGCATAGCAGCAGGGGCACGCTCATTCTACAGTTCGCCGGTTTACATTTTCACGATTCGTTCTCTCCAGACCCAGCCATTCGGGCCGCCGTTTTTCAGCACCACGAGGTACACGCCCGAAGGCAGCCCGCCGAGGTTCAGCGGCCAGGGGGTTTCCGCTTCGGGAGGCCTGTGTTGTTGCAACACCTGTTTTCCATCGAACGACCAGAGTTCTGCCGTCCATTCGCCGGGTACCGGCAGGACGACGTACAACTGGCCGGACACAGGATTCGGGAAAATCTTCGGAGCAGAGAGTTCCTCTATTTCGCCGGCAGGCGTACCCGTGCAATCCACGTCAAACGCAACTGACAAACCCAAATCGAAACAGGCATGGCCGGGAGAACTGTATTCGACGGCCCCCAGGTTGATGATGTAGCTGCCGGTTTGCGCGTAGGTATGCATGTACATACCGTCGGCATAAGGGCCAAAATCCAAATTGCCGTCGCCCCAGTCGATATAAGTAATGGAGTCGCAGGGTGGCAGGCCGCTGACGGTCAATATCGCCTTGCACAGCGAATCCACGATGGTGATGCTAACAGCGTTTTGCACGTTCTGGACGAACAGTTCATAATCGAGGCAACAACTGTCAACGGGGCATTCATTCTGGAACCAGGCCAGGTTGCAAACGCAGGTGTCGCTGCCGCAAATGGTGCTCATGCTCAAAGAGTACCACCCTGCCAGGAACGGCGAGGGCAGCGTGATGAAAATGTTGCCCGGGGAAGTAATGCCCGTGATGGAATTGTTAGGCCCGGTGAGTTGCCAATTTATAGGCGCCGCCAGACAGGAGTCTTCCAGACAACTGAAACTGCCGGTAATAATGGCACCAACGATCGGTGGGCACTCGAAGTACATCGTGTCGCCGCAATCCACCGGAGTGGCGATGCCAGCATAGTTGAAGTTGAGATTCCAATCGCCGCAATGGCACTCGCAGTTTAAGGTGATGGTATCCGTCAAAAACTTTTCAAAGCAAATAAGACCGGTGTTCGGATCTCTCTCAATGGCTAAATAGGAAATTACGTAGGTACCGCTTTGCGAGTACGTGTGCATAATCATGGCACCAACGCCAAACGGCCCATAGTCCGTATTGCCATCTCCCCAATCGACATACTCGAAGGAGTCACATTCGGGCAAAGTACCAATATTGACGGCCGCCTTGCACAGCGAATCCACGATGGTGATGCTAACAGCGTTTTGCACGTTCTGGACGAAGGCCTCATAATCCTGGCAGCAGGCCACAGGGCAGAAAAAACAAAGGGTGTCGGTACAAACGAGGTCAGCGCCATCGAACGCATTAGGCCCCGAATACCAGCGGATTACCACACACTGAGGTACCTGGGAAGCATTGGTAATGTTGGAGAGGCAAAATTGGAGAAGACCGGGATAGTCACCTAAAGGTATAGAGGCATGGGGTGTAGTGTGGATAGTCAACAAGGTGCCGGCCGGCCCTCCATCTAATAGCAGACCACTGGGTGAAATAGAAGCATTGCTGAACCCAACACCTGGCGTGAGACTTTCCACTTGAATGAATTGGATAGGTGCGGCGTGTATGCCGAAATTCATGCTGTAACAACAAGAATCAGAATCCAAAGAGTCCTTCGTCACCCAAAGCGAATCACAAGGGAAAGGGCAGTAAGTCACGCCGCCAGCCACGTTTAACCCGGTGACTGCTCCGGTGATATCGCTGTACTTTACCATGAGGCAGTTCTGTCCTGCCGCGAAATGCGACTGCATGCCATCGGTGATAATCAGCGGAGGGCCGGCAAAACCTCCTGTTGCCGGGTAAGGAGGATAAGTAGGTACTGTGTAAATATTGTTGCTTCCCAGCCAGACTTCATCTATTACCTCATCAGCGCGGAGCTGTAGTGAAAGATTTGCGTCGGAGAAGCCTGGCGGCAGGTTGAAGCACACCTCATAGGTAAACTGTTGCGGTGTCCCTGGCAGTTGGCCGTTACACCCTAAGGGGCAGGCTGAAATCCATTGACTATTTGAGAATGGTAAGGCCCAAAGTGGATGGGCAGGTGCAATAACATCAGCCGGGCGAGGCGTCGGTATCGTGGTTACAGGGTCGGCTATTACCCACCAGTCGAGGTCAGGCGCATTATCCACGTCCATACCTGGCGTATTTATAACCGTCGAATTCTGGTTATCCCATCCCGTGTTGAGCACTATTGTAGCAGTGTCGCAACCGCAATTCACCGTCACCGGCGTGCACATTTGCTTGTACCAGCAAAAGTCCCCGCTTCCATTTTGCTCATAAACGGTTACGCAAATATTGTAGGTGCCGCTTTGTGCGTAAGTGTGCATCCACATCCCGTTGGCGGGCACGAGCACTTGCAGCACAGGTGTCCCGTCGCCAAAATCGGGCGGCGTACCAAACCAGTGGCAGGAGTCGAACTGCGGTGCGGTTACCGTCACTTTGCAAGAGTCGCCTATGGCGACCGTGAAGCCCTGGTTCACCAAGTTGCAAAAGGCATCGAAGTCGGCGCAGCAAGAGTCATGCGAACATTCAGCAGGGGCCAAACACACGTCATCCACGGCAATGTAAACCCCTCCAAAAGCGCTATCCGTCCGGGTGATAAAAATCCGGTCAATACCGGCAGCGGGCAAGGCGGATGAATTAAAATTGAAGCTGATGGTTTGAAAATTTTCGTCGCAGGTACCCGGAATGGCGTAGGTGCCCAGCAGGATGGCTGGCGGCGAAAACAAATTCGGATTGGTTGGAGCCAACGCGCCGGGCGTCCCGGTGCTTGCTGCACCCACCGGCACGCCAAAGACGCTGACGCCGGGCGTCCCAAAATAGAAGCCTAAACAGGCCAGCTTTAGGGAAAGCTGGTAACAACCTGAATTTTGAGCAATGGCCGCGCCCAATTGGTTCATAATCCCTTCACGCCATACCGGCTGGTTGGCTTGAAGCCTGCACCAAAAACTGCTAAAATTGCTTTGCGAAAGCGGCAAAGGAGGCGTGCCAGGCGGCAGTGGCGATACGGTATTGTAAAAATCGCCCGTGCTGCCCCCTGTCCAGATGCCGCTCCAGTTGGTTGCCAAGCTGATGCTCTCGTCATTACCGTTGGGCGTTCCCAGTTCGAAAGAACCGTTTTGAACAATATTGCCGGGACAGACGTCCACCACCGGGCAGGAAAAGACGAAGCTCGTATCGCAAGTCGCGATGGCGCCGTTTGCTGCGTACTGAAAGTTCACCGTTAGCGTGTCGGGGTTCGAGCCACCCGTGACACACCAGCTCAGTGCATTCTGGAAGAAGCCAACGGGGATGAAGCCGGAGTTGTGCGTCAGCACGAGTTCACCCGCATTGGGCTGGCTGACCGACCAGCCGTTGAAGTTGTCCACACTCAGGCCGGTAAACGTGGCGCTGTTGAGTTGCAGGTGGATTTGGGTAAAACAACTGTCCACCTGGTTGTCAAAAAACAGGAGGGAGCAGCAGTTGGGCGGGATGGTGTGCAATTGCTCCACGAACACGGAGAGGCTATCGCATTTTGAAGCCACCAGACTTGATGGGTGTGTGGATAAATTCAGGCTAAAATCTGCCGGGGTTTCCGGGCATTTAGGGCTTGTAGGGTGCGCAACGTCTTCTTTCCCGGCGCCGGTGCCAAACTGCGCTCCGGGAGAAATAGTAAGGCACGGGAATAAGTAATTCTCAACGAGGTCATATGTCGGGTCGTTGTGCACCCGGCCTGAAAACAGGGTGGCAACGGCCTTGCCATTTTTAATGAAAGAGAAGTGAGGGCCTGCGGCCAGTAATAACAGTGCGGCCAGTAATAAGTAGTGTAAAAAATTTTTCATGGCAAGGATTTTATTGGTTACATAGAACATGCTGCTGCAATTGCAACCCCGTAGCTCTGTACACTCCCGCCAAAATCCCGGAACTGCACTTCCCGCCTCCGGATTTGTGTTTGCAACTACTTCAAATATACGCTTTGTTTAATCCAATGTCAAGTGGGGCTTCGGTAAATAGAAATCCCTGCTATGGCCATCGGAGTATCCCTGCCTTGCGGCGAATCCTATTCAGGTGTAGGCAGTAAATGCCCCTTTAATAAAAAGCCGTGCCTCCGGTGAATAATTCAGCCGGAGGCACGGTGTTTTTACAGCGGCGAAACTGCCTCAAAGACATCCATTGAATCCTTAGAAAACAAAGGGCACACTGACCATCGTGTCATCCCACGCCATGACCATGTTGGCGCCATTGTCAGTTTTTTCAAAAACGATGGAAAAAGCCTCGACGGTGGATGCTGTCTTTTGCACGGGAACTTCGTAACGAAGCACATCGGAAGATTCCTTGTACTCGTAGGCCCCCCATTGGTTCAGTTCAGAATTCAGGATTACCGTCCACTTATCTTTTTCGGGAATAGTGAACAGGCTGTAAGTACCTGCTTTGATGGCCTTGCCACCGAGAGTCGTGTTTTTATAAAAAGTGATTTCGGTGGCTTCGTTGGCGCCTGTGCGCCATACTTTGCCGAGGGCCTCCAGGCCGCCGAAGATTTCTCTTCCGTTCTTTTGCGGGCGGCTGTACACTACTTTCACGGCTTTATCAGAGCCGCGTGCCGGGAAGGACGCAATGTCCATAGGGCTTTTGTCCAAAGGCGGAAATTCTTGAGCCGTAGCTGTTTCGGAGGTAAATAGAATTGCTGCGCAAGCTAACAATCCGGGGAAGAATAATTTTTTCATGCTAAAGGTTTTAATCAAGGTTTAGACGGTTTAGGAGGTTTAGGAGGTTTAGCCGGGTGCAACACCTGCTAAACTTTTTCACCCTTCTCTCAACCTTCCGAACCTGAATAGTGATGTTAAAAAATGAAGGCGTATGCCGGATAATGTTCCATTAACACGGGTAAAACAATTTAGTTATCCCATCTTTGGTGAAAAATTTTTTCGAACCCAAGCATTTTGACCATGCCGGAGTTTTTCACTTTCGTACACGTTGGTTTCCGGCACATCGCCGATGTGGAGGCCTACGACCACTTGCTTTTCGTCATCACGCTTTGCGCCGTGTACCGGCTACAGGAGTGGAAAAAGATACTCGTCCTCGTCACGGCCTTCACCATCGGGCACTCGCTGACCTTAGTGCTGTCTGCACTCGACATCATCCGGGTGCCGCCCGGCGTGGTGGAGCTGCTGATACCCGTTACGATTCTGCTCACGGCGCTGCACAACATTGGGATGAAAAGCACCGGTGGGAGCACCTTTTCGCGGGTCGTCTCCGTCAACTACTTTCTTGCCCTGTTTTTTGGTCTGATACACGGCATGGGATTCTCAAATTACTTCCGCACATTGATGGGGGATGCGGGAAATATTACCTTGCCGCTGTTTTCATTCAACGTGGGCATCGAGTTGGGGCAGATGATGATAGTGCTTTGCTTCTTCGGCGCGCTGCTGCTGCTGACGCAGTTTTTGAAAATAAAACACCGGGAGTGGACCCTGTTTTTTTCCGGCGCCGGCGCCGGCGTGGCCATCATTCTGATTTTGAAAGGGCTGAATGCCTGAGCATCCGAAACATAAAAAGCCGTACATCGCAACATGGTATTTCTGAGATTCATCCTACTGTTGTGCCTTGATTGGGGCACTTTGCCGCAGGCCGCAACACCAGCGTGGCACGACCTTAAAATGAGCGTCTGCGAAATAGCCTTCGTACCAGAATCCCAGATTTTCGAAGTGAAATTTTACCTCTTTGAAGATGACTTGAAAGCCACGCTTTACCCCCTCATGCACAGCGGGCAGGTAGCCGCCTCTGACGCCAGCGCATACATCCTGAAACACTTTGCGCTAAAGGCAAACAACCAGCCCCTGCCTCTGACCTACGCCTCCATGCGCGAGAAAAACGACCAGGTGCTCGTGCAGTTCTCTTCCCCTAAAATTCCGGCCGGAAAGCTGCGCACCCTCTTCGTGCAAAACGATTTGCTGACGGAGCAATTCAGACGCCAGGTCAACATGGTGTACGTGTATTACCCCACCCAGGACTCCCGTAAAACGGAAATGCTGGATGCAACTAAAACTCGAACGGAGTTTTCTTTTTGAGTCAAATCACAAAATCACTTTTCGATATGAAACTGAAATCTACGCTCACCTCTCTGGCCCTATTGATGTTCGCCACAGGCGCAGTCTCCGGCCAAAGCACTTCCAACCACGGCAACAAATTTGAACAACTCGGCCCTATGCTCCCCGGCGCCTCGCCTTACCGCGGCATGGACGGCGCCCCCGGCCCCGATTACTGGCAACAGCGCTGCGACTACGACATCGCCTGCACCCTCAATGCCGGTGAGCAGCGGCTGCACGGTGAAGAACTCATCACCTACCACAACCAATCGCCACAATCACTGAACTACCTCTGGCTCCAGCTTGATGAAAACCAGCACCGCGGCAAGCTCGACAACCACCACTTCAACGAGAGTTCCATGCAGGAAATCATGAACCAGCAGGCACTGTACATGCTCGAACAATGGAAAGACCTCAACGAATACGGCCACAACATCGAGGCTATCACGGATGCCAAAGGCATACCCCTCGATTACACCATCAACCAAACCATGATGCGGGTGGAATTGCCCCAAAAACTAATGCCCGGCCAGGATTTTTCTTTTAAGGTAAAATGGAATTACAAACTCGTGCCCCGAACGAAAGGCCCCTGGGGCCGCGGCGGCTATGAGTATTTTGAAAAAGACGGCAACTACCTCTTCACCATTTCCCAATGGTACCCCCGCCTCTGTGTTTTCAACGACGCCGAAGGCTGGCAAAACCACCAGTTCACCGGCCGCGGCGAGTTTGCTCTCACTTTCGGCAACTTCAACGTGAAAATGACCCTCCCCGATGACTACATGGTAGGCTCCACCGGCGAGTGCCAAAACTATGACAAGATGCTGACGCCCACACAACTGAAACGCTGGACCCAGGCGCAAACAGCCACTGAACCCCTCGAAATTGTCACCCTCGATGAGGCGGTAAAAAACGAGCAAAGCTCGAAGCGCAAGAAAAACAAAACCTGGATTTACAAAGCTGAAAACGTGCGCGACTTCGCCTGGACGGCCAGCCGCAAATTTATCTGGGACGCCATGCCTCATTACAACGAAAATGGCCAAAAGGCCATGTGCATGAGCTATTATGGCAAGGAGGCCTACCCCATTTACAGCCGCTATTCCACCAAAGTGGTAGCTCATACCTTGCAGACTTACTCCAAATTTTCCATCCCTTACCCTTACCCCGTGGCCATTTCCGTAGAGGCTGCGAGCGGCATGGAGTACCCCATGATTTGCTTCAACTTCGGGCGGGCCGAAGAGGACGGCACCTACACCGAAGGCCAGAAAAACGGCGCCATCTCCGTCATTACCCACGAAGTGGGCCACAACTATTTCCCCATGATTATCAACAGCGACGAGCGCCAATGGTCGTGGATGGATGAAGGCCTCAACACTTTCGTCCAGTTTCTCGCCCTTTCGGAGTTTGACAACAACCTCGAACAGCGCAGAGGCCCGGCCCATAAAATCACAGACTACATGAACATGCCCCCAAACCAGCTCGAACCCATTATGACCAACAGCGAAAACATCATCGAATTTGGAATGAATGCTTACGCAAAACCCGCCACCGCTCTCAACATCCTCCGCGAAACTATCATGGGCCGTGAGCTGTTCGACTACGCTTTCAAGGAATATTGCCGCCGCTGGGCCTTTAAACACCCTACCCCTGCCGACTTCTTCCGAACAATGGAAGATGCCAGCGGCGTGGACCTCGACTGGTTCTGGCGCGGCTGGTTTTACGGCATTGACAAGGTGGACATCGCCATGGATAGCATCGCCTGGCACAAGGTGGATCTGAACAACGACCCAGAGAAAAAAACCGTGACCAACACAGACCGGCGGGAAAAGCCTTCCGACGACATCTCCAAAATCCGCAACCGCCAATCAGGCATGACCTTCGCCGTCGGGAAAGACCCCGAACTTAAGGATTTTTATAGCTCCTACCGCCCCTGGGAAACGGAGGACTCCGTGCAAACCACCACTACCCACCTTTACGACATGACCCTCGAACGGGCACAAAAGGACTCGCTTTTCAGCAAGAAAAACTATTACGAGCTATTCTTCCACAACAAGGGTGGCCTCGTGATGCCCATCATCCTCGAATGGACTTTCGACGACGGCACTACTGAAGTGGAGCGCGTACCCGTAGAAATCTGGCGCAAAAACGAGAACAACGTCACCAAGGTCTTCGTCAAAGACAAACCCGTGACCTCCGTGCGCCTCGACCCCTTCCGTGAAACCGCCGATGTGGACGAAACCAACAACACACGCCCCATGCCCACCACCCCGCATTTAATAAAAGTGTACAAAGAAAACCGGCAGGAAGAACAACTCAATCCCATGCAAAAGGCAAAGGGGAAGATTAAGCCGTGAGGGCGCAGGATGAAGCATTGACGCTATTGCAAAAAATGAAAAAATACGACATCATCACCAAGACCCTGTTCGGGTTCGAGGAATTGCTGGCCACCGAGCTTCGGGAGTTGGGAGCCACGAACATCGAGGTGCTGAACCGGGCCATAAAATGCAGCGGCAGTCAGGAGCTGCTTTACAAAATCAACCTGCTGTCGAGGACGGCCCTGCGGGTGCTGGTACCTATCGCCACCTTCGCCGCCAGCAACGAAGACAAACTATACAAAAAGGTACGGGACATAGACTGGAGCACCTACCTCGGCGTGGACCAGACTTTCGCCATAGACGCCACCACGCACAGCGAGATATTCAACCACTCGAAATACGCAGCGCTGAAATGCAAAGACGCCATCGCCGACCAGTTCCGCGACAAAACCGGCCGCCGCCCCTCCGTGAACACCGAAGACCCGGACCTGCGCATCAACGTCCATATCGCTGACAAATTAGTGAACATCGCCCTCGACAGTTCGGGGGAGCATCTCGACCGGCGCAGCTACCGCCTCTCCCGCACCGAAGCCCCTATCAACGAAGTGTTGGCGGCGGGCATCATCCTGATGACCGGCTGGGATGGGAAAAGCCACTTCATAGACCCGATGTGCGGCTCCGGCACTTTTGCCATAGAGGCCGCCATGATGGCCAGCCACCGGCCGCCCGGCATGTTCCGGCATTTTGCTTTCGAAAAATGGAGCGATTTCGATGCCCGCCTTTGGCGAAAAATCCGGGCGGAAGCAGAAGCAAACATTTGCACGCCAACCTCAAAAATCGTGGCCAACGACTTAGATGCTCACGCCGTGAGCATGGCCCGTCAAAATGCGGCACGCGCCGGTGTGGGCAAGCTGATAACTTTCGCCAACCAGGACTTCCTCGCCACTCACTCCGAGGCCGGAGCCGGAGTAGTCGTGATGAATCCGCCCTATGGCGAGCGGCTGCAACACGACGGCCTCACCGCTTTTTACAACGAAATTGGCACCCGCCTGAAACATTTTTACGAGGGCTTCGATGCCTGGATTATCAGCGCCGATTTGCGGGCGTTGAAATTCATCGGCCTGCGGCCCTCCCGCAAGGTAGCTTTGTTCAATGGCTCGTTGGAGTGCCGCCTGCACAAGTTCGAGCTGTACAGCGGAAGCAAGTAACACGGACTGGCAGTCCGTGCTACATCCGGTCAATTCCCCGGTTAAGAGAATAAAAAATCAAAGACAATAATGTACTTTTACCCCATACAGACACATTTTCTCACTAAAAAAAATGATTATGGAATTCAACTGGTTAGCAATTATCGTAGCGGCATTCGTGCCAACAGTATTGGGCTTTATCTGGTACAACCCGAAAGTATTCGGCACGGCCTGGATGAAAGCCGCCGGTATGACGGATGAAAAAATCAAAGGAGGCAATATGCCGCTCATCTTCGGTCTCTCCTTACTGTTCAGCGTCATGCTCGCCATGAGCATGAACATGATCACCATCCACCAATCCGCTATTTATTCGGTGCTGATGAACGAGCCGGGTTTTGGCGACCCGGCCTCCGATACCGGTAAATTTATTGCGGACTTCATGAGCAAGTATGGCCACAATTTCCGCACATTCGGCCATGGCGCCTTCCACGGCATCCTCGCGGGAATTTTCATCATTCTGCCCGTACTCGCCACCAATGCGATGTTCGAGCGCAAAGGGTTCAAATACATTTTATTGAACGCCGGGTACTGGGCTGTGTGCCTCGCCATTATGGGTGGCATCATCTGCGGCTGGATGTAATCGTTTCGGGCAAAGTTTCAAGCTGCCGGCCTCCACGCCGGCGGCTTGAAACACCCCCGTCGGTGGAAAGCTTCTCTAACCATCCGGCCACCTTCGCCGGCACGAGTGCCTGAACCTCCCGCGGGGGCACCTTTCGTGGCACCCTATTTGTTTTTTGCAAGTCACTTCCTCTCCTCATTTTACATACACCATCCTCTCCCCGCACTGTGGATTTATGTTTGATAAAGGCTACAAGGTTACCGAACTTTTCTGGTACCGGATGATACTATGCACAGGCGTCATTGGCATTCCGCTATTCGGCTATCTGGCCGTTCAGTCGGCGCCTGGCAGCGTGGAGTTCATGTCGCACCGTTACTTCATGGCGGCGGTATGGGGACTAATATTTGCATTTTCATTCGTCAGCTTTTACATAAAAGAGCAACTCGTCATCATCACCTGCTGGCTGTCTTTACTGCTTCATATCTGGGTCATTTGGATCGTTTATTTAAACAACTTTTCCAGTGAATACGTCACTGGGCTGGTCACCACATTTAGTGTGCTGAACATTTCGGTGCGCCGCCCGCGGCTTTACTATTGGTTCTTTCTGTCGGCCGTGGTACTCACCGAGATGGCTGTTTTTGCTGCCCCTCAACCCGAAATATCGCCGGGCTTGGTCAGCTTTACCATTATCATTCTGGCTATGGCATTCATGCTCGCCGGCAGCGCCGTGCTTACCAACGAAAGGAAACTGAGCGAGCTAAACGAAACCTTAGAGAAAAAGGTGGCAGAGCGCACCGCCGAGGCCGAAAACCGCTCGCACGAGCTTGCCTTGAAAAACCAGGAGTTGGAACAATTCGCCTTCGTGGCCTCCCACGACCTGAAGTCGCCGTTACGCAATATCGGCAGCTTCGTGCAGCTCATTCAGCGCAAGCTGAACGGCACCACCGACAGCGACTTGAACGACTACTTGTCGTTTGTGGTGAACTCCGTGAAAAAGATGAATGACATCATCAACGATGTACTGCTTTACTCCCGTTACGGCCACCAGGCCGCAGCCTTCGAAATGGTGCCCATCAGGGAAGTAATAGACGAGATATGCCAATTGATGGCCCACGAATTGAAACAGAAAAAGGTTCTTATTCACTGCAACATACAGGCACGGATGGTGTATTGCGACCGCCGGCAAATGGAACAATTGCTCCGCAACCTGGTAGAGAACGCCATGAAATACAACGAATCGCCACACCCCGTCATCGAAATAACGGCGGTGGAAAAGCGCTCGGAGTACCTGTTTTCCGTGAAAGACAACGGCATCGGAATCCCGTTGGAATACCAGGCCAAGATCTTCAAAATGTTCCAGCGGCTACACACGGAAGATGAGTACCCCGGCACTGGCGCCGGGCTTGCCGTTTGCAAAAGAATCGTCGAAAACCACCAGGGCGAAATTTGGGTGCACTCCCGGCCCGGCGAAGGCACGACCTTGTTTTTCACACTCGAAAAATTACCGGCCACCACCCTTCATAAGGCACATCTGGCGGAAGCCTTGCACTAATTCTTGCACCGCCAACTTTTGGGCAGCAGCTTTTATTATACTTTTGAACGCCAGGTTTTGTCCATTTGACAATTGCTATTAAACTTTACCCATCCGGGTAATCGGGATGCAGCCAGAACCAAATAGGCTTAGTACAAATAGTGAGGGCAATGAATTTCGATGGTTTGATACTACACTAACACTTGACTTTGTGTGCCCCGGCGGTGCCGGGGGGAGGGGATATTGGGGGCTTCGCCCCCAAACCCCTAAGCCAGTGAAGTCAGCGCCAAATACCCGGGATGGACAAAACCTAACGCTCGACAGTATCCCTTGCACCCTTGCGTTATTCTACAACGCAAGGACGCAAGGACGCAAAGTAGTACAAGGATACCTTCATGCCCAAAACCTGGTGGTGAGAAGTATAAATTGCGCCTAAGCGCCTAAAGAATTATTCATGCAATTCAGCGCCATTCTTGAAAAATCTGATTCCCCGCTTTGGGGTCATTACATCAGCGTGCCGGATGTTGTGGCCCAAGTGTTTATTTCCGAAGGCACAAAGAGAGTTGTTTGCACACTCGCCAATACACTGGTATTTCAATGCGCCCTAATGCCAAAAGGCGACGGCACCTACTTCATCAATATCAATAAAAAAAGGCAGGAGGAAACCGGCCTCAAACCGGGTATGTCCATTCAGGTGGCCCTTAAAAAAGATGATAGCAAATACGGCCTGCCCATGCCTGAGGAACTGGCGGAGTTGCTCAAAATGGACGAAGAGGGCAACCGGCTGTTTCACGCCTTGATGCCGGGCAAGCAGCGCAATCTGCTGTACATCGCCGGCCAACCAAAAACTTCGGACGCCCGCATAAAAAGGGCCATCGTCTGCATGGAGCACCTCAAAGCGAATGATGGGAAGATTGTCTTCAAACGGCTGAATGAGGAAATGAGAGAAGCCAACAAGCTCTAAAGCTGCCGGTACCCTGTGAGGGTTATGCCTTGGTCACCTCGTGACCACCGAACTCATTCCGCAGCGCGGCCAGCACCTTCCCGGCGAACGTATCGTCCTGCATCGAGCGATAGCGCATGATGAGCGACAGTGCAATGACCGGCGTGGGTACGCCGAGGTCGAGCGCCGTTTCGAGTGCCCATTTGCCCTCGCCGGAGGAGCGCACCTCGCCCCGCAAACCGCTGAGGTCTGCATCTTTTGAAAAGGCAGACTGGGTAAGTTCGATGAGCCACGAGCGGATGACGGAGCCGTGGTTCCAAACTCTCGCCACCTCTTCTAAGTCCAGGTCGAATGGGCTTTTTTCCAACACCTCGAAGCCTTCGGCAATGGCTTGCATCATGCCGTATTCGATGCCGTTGTGCACCATTTTCACAAAATGGCCGCTACCCCCGGCCCCGGTGTAGAGGTAGCCGTTCTCCACCGAAATGGCTTTGAACACGTGCTCGCATTGCTGAAAAACCTCCGCATCGCCGCCCACCATCGTGCAGGCTCCGCCGAAGGCTCCGCTCGTGCCGCCGCTCGTGCCGCAGTCAAGGAAACCGATGCCCTTGACTTTCAACTCCCGGTACCGGCGCTGTGAGTCTTTGAAATTGCTGTTGCCGCCGTCAATGACAATGGCCCCGGCTGGCAGCAGCATTTTCAGTTCCAGTACGACCGATTCGGTGACCGCCCCGGCGGGTACCATCAGCCAAAGGACTTTTTTTTCGGGCAATGTTTCCACCAAGCCAGCCAGCGAGGCACAGGTCTTCACTCCGTGGCCTTCGGCCAAATGGCGGTTCTCCTCCGATACGTCGAAGGCAAAGACTTCGAAGCCGTTGCGTTTCAGATTTTGCGCAAGCGGGAAACCCATTTTCCCCAAGCCCACCATTCCTATTGTGTTGATTTTTCCCATGTTTGTTGGCGTATTGGCGTGTTGGCGTGTTGGCGTGTTGGGCCTACAATGCCAACGCGCTAACGCTCCAACACGCCTAAATAAAAATATCGAGCACCAGACATCCGGCGAGGCCCACGAGGGAAACGATGGTTTCCATCAGTGTCCATGAGCGCAGGGTTTGGCCGATGCTCAGGTTGAAATATTCTTTAAAAAGCCAGAATCCCGTGTCGTTCACCTGCGAGCAGGTGAGGCTGCCGGCGCCGGTGGCCAGCACGAGTAATTCGGCATTGACGCCGGTGGTGGCCACCATTGGTGCCACGATGCCTGCCGCTGTCAGGGCCGCCACAGTGGCAGAGCCGAGGGCAATGCGCAACGCCGCCGCAATGCTCCACGCCATGACTAAAGGCGGCACCGCCGTGCCTTTCATCAGACCCACGATATAGTCGCTGGTGCCACTGTCCACGAGCACCTGTTTTAGCGCACCGCCACCGGCGATGATGAGCATAATCATGGCAATGGCCCCTACTGACTCGGTCATACTTTCCATCACCTGCCGCACCGTGCGGCCCATTCGCACACCGAGGGTGTAAACGGCCACGAGGAGGGCGAGCAGCAGCGCCACCATGGGGTGCCCCAAAAATTGGAAGGCAAGGAAAAGCTCACCCTCGTGCGGCAGCAGCATTTTGGCCACGGCTGCCAGCGCCATCAAAAGCACGGGAATCAGCGCCGTGAGAACGGCTACCCAAAATGCTGGCCGTGGCTGGTCTTCTGCTACGTCAAGCTTATAAAGTCCTTTGGGCGGTGCGGCGTCTATATTTTTCAAGGTGGAAGCAAACAAAGGCCCGGCGAGCACGACGGCCGGTATGGCCAGAATGAGTCCGTAAAGCAACGTCAGGTGGATGTCGGCCCCGTAAAATTCCACGATGGCGGCAGGTGCCGGGTGGGGCGGCAAAAACCCATGCGTCACCGAAAGGGAGGCTATCATTGGCACGCCCACGTACAGCAAAGGAAGCCGCGTGGATGCCGCCACAGCAAAGATGATGGGGATGACCATGAGAAATGCCACGGTGTAAAACAATGGCAGCCCGACGATGAACCCCGTCAGCACCATCGCCCATTGCACCCGCCGGACGCCAAATACAGCGATGAGCTTGTCTGTAATGCTCTGCACTGCGCCGCTCTCCGCCACAAGCGACCCCAGCATAGCACCGAATCCGAGAATCAGTGCCAGCGAGCCAAGGGTATCGCCAATGCCCTTCTCAATGGTGGTCACGACCTCCATCACCTGCATGCCGATGGCAACGCCAATACCCAATGCCACGCATATCAGCGCTATGAAGGCATTGATGCGAAAATACATGATGAGCACGAGCAGGCTGGCGATGCCGAGAGCGACGATGAGTAGAGGCATAATGGTGGTTGGTGGTTAGTTGATTTTTGGTATCCCCTCAAAAAATGCTGGTATTTCGAGCGGCAGGGTTCAAAACCCTGCCGCTCGAAAAAACTGCGTAATTTTGGAAGACTCCCATTAATTTATGAGGGGATACGATTTTTGTTTGATTTGGGGTTTCGGGGTTCGGGGCCTCACCCACCTTTCCATTCCCGCAGGGAGCCCGTCCTGGCCACGTTGGCTGCCAGCCCCCGGTTTGGGCGAGCCAAAGTAGGAAATTCCGGGGAATCAAAAGAGCGGGGCAAGACGGGCAGCCGCTTTTTCATAGTTTCGGAGACAGGCTTTATAAACCTCGTGCCGCTCTGCATCGGGGATGTATAGTTGTTTTGTTTTTAAAAACGGGCGGGCGGCTTCGAAATCCGGGAGAATGCCCAGCGCCTTCATGCCGAGCAGCACGGCGCCGAAAGCGGCACTGTCGCCGCTCTCCCGCACCAACACGTCCACGCCTGAAACATCGGCCATGATTTGCACCCACACGGGCATTTTAGTGAAACCGCCGTTGGCGTAAATCCGCTGAATACCCACCCCCAATTCGCCCACTATTTTCCCAATTTGACAGAGATTGAAAACCACGCCTTCGAGCACGGCACGGCAAAAGTGCGCCTGACGGTGCTGCGCAGATATGCCGAGGAAAACGCCCCTCGCCGCTTCGTTCCAAATGGGTGCCCGCTCGCCCTGTAGCCACGGCAAAAACAGTAGCCCGCCAGCGCCAGGGGGCGCCAATTGCGCAAGCCGGGCCACCTCAGCAAAAGGTATTTTCATAAAGTCCTCGCAAAACCACTGCAACGCACTGCCACCGTTGTTGGATGCCCCGCCCGAAACGTACCAGCCCTCTGCGAGGAGGTAGTTGAAAATGCGGCCCTGGCCGTCGGGGAGCGCCACCTTTTGGCTCACGCGCAGCGCCGCACTCGTGCCGATGGTAATGACCGCCTCGCCCGGAGCTGTGGCCAATTCGCCAAGGTTGGCAAGGCAGCCGTCGCTGGCGCCGGTGACCACCGGCGTATCTGCCGCAATGCCCAACGTTTCGGCAACGCCGGGCCGCCATTTTCGAAAAACATGATACGGCGAAACGGGAGCAGAAAGCCTTTCGGGCCGGAGGCCCGCAAAATCGAGCGCTTCGGCGTGCCAGTGCAACGCCGCATGGCCGAACAAACCAGTGGCCGAGGCCAATGAGTAATCTATCGCCCATTCGCCGGTCAGGTGGAAAATGAGATATTCTTTGATAGACACGAATTTGTGTGCCCGCTTGAAAAGCTCCGCTTCGTGGTCGCGCAGCCAGGCTATTTTACACAGTGGACTCATGCTGTGGAGCGGGGTGCCGGTGTGCCGGTAAATCGAGGCACCCACCGGGCTGGATTTCAATTGCGAAGCATAACCACTGCTGCGGTTATCGGCCCAGATGATGCAACGGGAAAGCGCCCCGCCCGCTGCATCCACGGCCAATACACCGTGCATGGCGGCGCTCAGGGCGATGCCCGCCAATTGCCTCCCCGGCCGGGCGGCCTTCTTCAGCACTTCCAGGCAGGCGGCTGCTACCACATCCGCGTCCTGTTCGGCATAGCCGGGCTGCGGCGAGGCAATGGGATAAGATGCACTTTCGGAAGCCAGCAGCCGGCCCTGTGCCGAGACGGCGATGGCCTTTGCGTTGGTGGTGCCGATGTCGAGTCCGATGAGGTATGGCAATGGTTTTGGATTGAAATTGGTAAAAGCCCCAAAGTAAAAAAGCTCCGGGAAATTTGGTACCCCCGGAGCTATTTACCCGGCATGGCGGCATTACATTCGCTGGCAGTGGATAGATGGGAAAACCGAAGCACTGTTTCAAGCGGCAACAGGGGTGGTGCAACCTCCTTTTTACACCTGCCCCTGTTAATGAGTGTCATATTATTTGTACGATTTTCCATTGCACAGATCAAACCAAACCCTTCTTTTGGAGAGCCGGAAATGAACGCGAAAGTCGCAATTACAAAAAAAATACAGCCTGGAAAAGCCCGGAAAAAATAGCCAAAAGCTGTAACCTTAGAAGTGTGAACTTCACCAGCTAAATTGCCAAAAATCATTAGGGGACTGCTGGAAAAATGCTCACCTTTGTGTCCTCAAAATTCGATGCACTATCACCTAACAAATGAATTATGAACCAGTCAGATAAAACCAAAGACGGCCTGCGAAAAGCAACCCTGGATTACCACGAATTCCCGCGCCACGGCAAAATAGAAGTGCGGCCTACCAAACCCTGCGTCACCCAGGAGGATTTGTCAATGGCCTACACCCCCGGCGTCGCCGAGCCATGTTTAGACATCGCCAAGGACCCCTCGCTGGCAAGGCGCTACACCGCAAAAGGCAACCTCGTCGCCGTGGTCAGCAACGGCACCGCCGTGCTCGGCCTCGGCAACATCGGCCCCCTCGCCAGCAAACCCGTCATGGAGGGCAAGGGCGTACTCTTCAAAAGATTCGCCGACATAGACGTGTTTGACATCGAGGTGGACTCCGAAGACCCCCAACAAGTCATCAACACCGTGCGCAATATCGCACCGACTTTTGGCGGCATCAACCTCGAAGACATCAAAGCGCCGGAGTGTTTTGAAATTGAGGAGACCCTGAAACGGGAACTCGACATCCCCGTCTTTCACGATGACCAGCACGGCACGGCCATCATCTCCGGGGCAGCCCTGCTCAACGCATTAGAATTGGTGAAAAAAAACATCGCCAAAGTCACCTTAGTCGTCAGTGGCGCCGGGGCAGCCGGCATCGCCTGCGCCAACTTTTACATCAGCCTCGGCGTGAAATTAGAGAACATCCTGATGGTGGACAGCAAGGGTGTGCTTTGGACTGGCCGCGGCGACGACGACCGCAACAAATACAAAAAGAAATTCTTCCGCCAAACCAAAGCCCGTACCCTCGGCGACGCCGTCCGCGGCGCCGACGTATTTTGCGGCGCTTCTACAAAGGATATTTTAAAACCCGACATGGTGCGCCTCATGGCCGACAGGCCCATCATCTTCGCCTTGGCAAACCCCGACCCGGAAATCAGCTACGCCGCCGCCAAAGAGGCCCGGCCCGACGCCATCGTCGCCACCGGCCGCAGCGATTATCCCAACCAGGTGAACAACGTGCTGGGCTTCCCTTCCATCTTCCGCGGCGCCCTCGACGTGGAAGCTACCGCCATCAACGAAGAAATGAAAATGGCAGCGTCCAAGGCTCTCGCCGCCTTGGCAAAAGAAGAGGTGCCCGACGCCGTGAAAAAGGCTTACGACGACATGGATTTCTCTTTCGGCCCCGACTACATCATTCCAAAACCCTTCGACCCCAGGGTGCTCGTCTGGGGTGCTACGGCAGTAGCGGAGGCCGCCATGCGCAGCGGCGTTGCCCGCAGACACCTCGACTTAGATAAATACCGCGAGTCGCTCAAAGTAAAGATGGACTGGTCGCGGGAGTTCATGCGCAAGATTTACATCATGGCCAAAAAAGACCCCAAGCGCATCGTGTTCCCAGAAGGCGACCATCCGAAAATTATTTGGGCTGCCAGCGAACTGGCGCAAGAAGGCTACGCCATACCCATCCTTTTAACTAAAAACAAGAAGGCATTGCTGACCAAGTTCAAAGAACTGCACCACGACGCCAAAAATATCGAAATCGTAGAACCGGGAAATTGGCCCTACCTCGACGACTATGCGCAGGAATACTACCGCCTGCGGCAGCGCAAAGGCAAAACCAAAGATGGCGCAGTGCTCAGCATGGAAAACTTCTTCTACTTCGGTACCATGATGGTGCACATGGGCCATGCCGACGGCCTCGTGGCCGGGGTCAGCGTAAGCGTGCCATCTGTGCTGCGCCCTGCGCTGAAAATCATCGGCCCGCGGAAAGGCGGCAAAATCGTGGGTGGCATGTACCTGCTCCAACACGAGGGCAAGAGTTACTTCTTCGCCGACTCGGCGGTGAACATCAACCCCACGGCCGGCCAGTTGGTGGAAATCACGCTGATGGCAGCCGATGAAATGGAACGCATGCAAATAGAACCACGCGCGGCCATGCTCTCGTTTTCCAATTTCGGCTCGGTGCGTTCTCCCGAAACGGAGAAAATGCGCGAAGCCGTGGAGCAGGTGCGGCAACTGCGGCCCGCCATGACCATAGATGGGCCTATGCAACCCGACGTAGCGCTCAATCCCAATTTCAGGGCCGAACATTTCCCGTTTGCCGAGCTTAACCGGGAACCTAACCTGCTGGTGTTCCCGAACCTCGATGCCGCCAATATCAGCTTGCGCTTAGTGCGCCAACTGAGCAACGCCCATATCATTGGCCCTATCATGTTCGGTATGGCCAAGCCCATCCAAACCTTGCAAAAGGGCACCGAGGTCAACAACATTGTGAATGTGGCTGCCATTGCCTGTGTGGATGCTCAGAAAATAGAAGCACAAAAATTGGCGGCTGTTTAAACTGAGGTTTAGGAGGTGTAAGAGGTTTAGCTCCAAACGTGCTAAACCTCTTACACCTCCTTAAACTTCACACAACTCAACCGCCCGGCAACGAAAATCTTAGCTCCCTTGAAACTGAAACTGCACCCCTTCACCTTAGTTTTGAATGAGCCTTTCACCATTTCGAGGGGTTCGTATTCTCAGCGCAAAGCGCTGTTCGTCGAGTTATTATCGGGAGATAAAAGCGGTTTTGGCGAAGCCTCGGAGCACGCTTACTACGGCGTAAATTTCGACGATTTGCAGGCCAAAGCTGCTGCCATACAGCCCATCGTCGAAGGGTATGCCTTCGACAATCCCGCAAATTTTTGGGAATACATGCGGCCTCATTTAGCAGGCGCCCCTTTTCTGCAATGTGCGCTCGACGAAGCCGCCCACGACTTGTACGGTAAGCTCTGCGACCGGCCTTGCCAGGAGCTTTGGGAAATGCCGAACGATGGCCCGCTCCCGAAAACAAGTTTCACCCTGAGCATGGACACCACGGAAAATTTAGTGGAAAAGGTGAAATCTCACCGTTTTGAAATTTACAAAATCAAGTTGGGCACCTCAGATGATTTGGCCGTTCTGGCGGCACTGCGCCCTCACACCAAAGCGGTGTTTCGGGTGGATGCCAACTGCGCCTGGACGGCGGAGGAAGCCGTCATGAATTCCATCAAAATGAAAAACTTAGGCGTGGAATTCATGGAGCAGCCCCTGCCCGCCGGCGATTGGGAAGGCATGGAAAAAGTGTACGCCGGTTCAGCACTCCCCGTCTTTGCCGACGAGGCCTGTGTTGGCGAAGCGGATGTTGGAAAATGCGCCTCCTCCTTCCACGGCATCAACATCAAGTTGATGAAATGCGGCGGCCTCACCCCTGCCCTTCGCATGATAAAGCAGGCCCGCACCCTCGGACTGAAAGTGATGTGCGGCTGCATGGTGGAAAGCTCAGTGGGCATCTCGGCCATCGCCCAGTTACTGCCCTTGCTCGATTATGTGGACATGGATGGGCCGCTGTTTTTGAAAAACAACCCCGCCAGGGGTGCCCGTATTCTGAACGACGGAACCATCGTCCTGCCTGCCTCGCCGGGGTTGGGTATTCATTTTCTAAAGGCTTAGAAAATTCTACCTGCCACAGCCGTGTTTGTCCTGGCACATTCCAAAAAAAAAATCGTGGCAGCACCGGTACTCCGGCACTGCCACGATATTGCAAGCGTGCTATCTAAGAGAGAGAAAACACGCTTATTGTGCCCTTACAAGGCGGGAATTCAACGGCTCTACCGGGCGATAGTTTTCGTGAAGGATTTCTTCCAATTCCACGAGTTGCTCATGGGAAGCGTGGATGGTGCTTGACCATACCATCCAACTGACAATTTCAGAGCAGGGCGGTGTAGTCAGGGAGCCTTCATACCACCAGAAATGTTGCTTCAACCAATGGTTGTAATTCTGCGGCATCAGCTCGTTGGCGTTGTAAGAATCGGCAGATTCATAATCGCCTTCGCTATGCGGGAAATGCTCCAGGAAATCAGCAAAGAAGGGGTTTTCGGCACCTTCTTCGATGAAAACGCCGATGACTGCCAGCTTGCCGGTGCTCAGGTTTTTGTGCACGAAGTGAATCTCCGCAGGGAAATGCTCGCCATTCACTGTGTGCTCAGAGGCAGCATGTAAGTGGAACTGCAACAGGTGGTACTTCTGCCCATTGAGCGTGATGTAGCTGCCCTGGTTGTGGTTTGTAGCCAAATCGCCGGGCTGGTCGTAGTTGAATTGAATGGTGTGACCATTGTTGACGATGTGGGTTTCGGAGTTCTCCCAATAAAAATAGAGGGATTTAGATTTTTTCCGGGCTGGTGGCGGCACAATGTTTACCGGAGACTGTGCCACGCCGCCGCACGACCACTCGGGGCAAAGCTCAGCCCAATGGTCAGGACCTTCCGGGCCTTCGTAATGCCAATGGATTTCGTCGCCATTACAATCTGTGCGCAGAGAAATGCTGCCGTCGTTGCCGGGCGTGTAAACCGAAGCGGTGCCTTCGTCTGCCACGTTCACGGGGGGAGAAATATCCTGCGTCGCATTCGAGCAGGAGCTAAAAGTGAGGGTAGCCAACATAGCAAAGGCCAGCGCTGGCACCAGGAAAAAAGTTTTAAATGACTTCATGATATGAAAGGTTTAAGTTAAGAAATACAACGCATAGCATCCATGCCGTGTATCGGGCCTTATAGTTCGCAAAGCATAGAGTTGACCTATAAGCTATCTCAAGAGTATAAAAGTAGCAGGATGTGTGAATGAAATTGCGTAAAACGCCGGCTGAAAGTTGGGATGGAAATATTCTTTAGAGGTCTATCAAACACTAATTCAAGTTGACAAATGTAATTTTAATTTTTGTTTTCCAAACAACCTTGCAGATTTTTTTTGCGTACAAATTTCATGGCTTTGAGCTGGCATTTATTTTCAAGGGTAAGCCTGCGGCTGGCAGCGCAAACCAACCGTCATAGCGCACTAAATTTATAGCAATAATAGTTGGGGAAGTTGCCGCTCATTGCTAATTTGGCAACAAAATAAACTGGCTGCATTTTCATAATCAACATGACCCTCAACCTGCGAACAATAGTACGAGTGCCACAGCGAATGCTGTGGGCCTTCGTCATGGAGAGCAAAGAGACGAAGGAGATGCTGCACATCTTTGCCCGGCAGGGCAAAAAGATACTGATAGTGCGGTCAGCGGAAGGGCCATCGGAGGAGGAAATGAAAAAGGCCGTCGAACAGCTCAAGGACATTCCACGGATTCTTCCTTTCTTCATTCTTATCGTGGTGCCCGCACCCGGAGTCACCGAAGGTTATGTTTTACTGGCCATAACACTGGAAAAATGGTTGGGGCAAAAGGTGAACCTGCTGCCCAGCCATTTCAAAAATATTTTGTATTCCCTCATAAATTAATGGGAGTTTTCCAAAATTACGCAGTCTTTTCGAGCGGCAGGGTTTTGAACCCTGCGTTTCAGATACGAAAACGCAGGGTTCAAAA
>SCUG01000463.1 GCA_004297645.1 Saprospiraceae bacterium
GGATGAGGCAAAAAAAAATCTTTCGGTTTGGAGATGGCCCTTTTACTTTTTCAGCGTAAAATGAAAACAGCTACCTGGCCCGTCGTTGTCTGTCACCCAAATGGTGCCGTCGTGTTGTTCCACTATTTTTCTACAAATGGCCAGACCGGCGCCGTTGCCAGGGTATTTGCTTCGGGCATGAAGGCGCTTAAAAGGTACAAAAATCCTATCACGGTATTCTTCGGGCACACCGATGCCGTTGTCATGTACTTCGAGGTGCCAGAATTCTTCGTCCTCCGACAACTTCACGACAATGACAGGAGGCCGCTCCGGGTTATTGAATTTAAGGGCGTTCTCAATTAGATGTGAAAACAGGAGAAGTATTTTTTTGGGGCAAGCCCAAAACGACCCCACGCTGCTTTCAAAAAGTATTTGACCGTTCAGGTCAGCCAGTGATTTGCTGTAAGCTGCTATTAAAATTGTTCTCAGGTCGTTGATTTGTATTTCTTCCTTTTTTGAACTGGGTTTGTCATTCCTGATCATGTGAAGCATGTCGTCGAAAAGAGAATCTAACTGGGCGACGCCGGCCCTGACAAACTGTAAGTATTCCTTACCGGCTGCATCGAGCTGCTCAGAACAACGGCGGTCAAGTAAATGGGAGAAATTGCCGATGGTTCTAAGCGCTTCCCGAAGCTCGTGCGAGAGAAGCGAGGTAAGTTGATTATTGCTGATGGCACAGGCCTGCCGGGACAATAGTGTGGCATCATTTTTTGGCAGTGCAGGCATCAAATTTAGCTCATGTTTCTTAATGCCCCCGGCAACTGTTATCATTGCGCCATCGAAAAAGCGCTGTCCTCCAAATTTCACAACTTTTATATTGGTAGTAGCACCGGTGGCAGTATTAGCATAAAAACTAAAAGTGTTCTTTTGGGAGTGGATGGCATGAGTAATCACCTTTCTTATGATGGTGGAAGTGGGCGCAGGCAATGCCTCGACGGGCACGCTACTCCAATTGGATTCCCCTGCAATGCCGAAGGTATTGCGAAATGAGGGGTTAGCGAAAAGATGGAGGCGTGTGTCGTCCAACCACGCCAAAGGCAGCAGGTCGTTTTCTACGGCTGCCATGTAAAGGTAGTCTTTAAGAAACGTAGTATTCTGTTTCGGTGCAGAGCGGGTGTTGTCTGTTAAAATCATGGTTGTGTAAACCACATAAGCGCGGTTAGCCGCAATTATGCGTAAAAAATAAGAGGGGCGGTACTTCAACGGGGGGAGGGTAGATGCAGGTGGAGCAACAATACCGCACAAAGAACGGCTGTTTCCCTGAAAGTTTTTTCCGCCATGTAAATGTAGTGTGACAGGCTAAGTGAGGTGACAGACTAAGAAGGCCACAGTATGAGAGGTTTGGTGTGTGAGGGCTGTTAAAAAATATCATAATTTCGTCGCCGTAAAGAATTCGTTTAGCATCCGTTTTCTTGTGGCGATAGAGGGGGAATTGCAGGTGAGCTAAATATTTTGAACCCATACCACGTTAACAGAACATCATTTTGAAAAACCTACCGACCATGAATAAGTTGAGTTCAATATTCGCATTTGCCTTGTGTTTGCTGGGCTTACCGATAGTGGCACAGCAAACTACCGTTTTTACCGAAGCCAACCTGGCCTATAAAAAAGGGGAAGACTTCTTTCAAAAAGGCGTGTATGGCTATGCCCTGACGGAATACCAAAACGTCGTGAACATGCTGGTTCCCGTGAACGAACCTTCCTGGGAACTGCTCCGCATGAGGGCAGAATTGGGATACGCCAAGTGCGCCGTGCGGCTCGACATGCCCGCCGGTGAAGACCTCATCATCAACTTCATCCGCAAATACAAGCCCGACCCATTAGCCAGTCAGGCCCTGCTGGAGGTGGCCAATTATTTCTACAATGCGGGGAAATACGACAAGGCCATTGATTTTTACAAACAGATTTCACCCCGTGACCTGACTTTATCCCAACGGTCGGAGGTCTATTTTAAACTGGGGTACAGTTATTTCGTCCGCAAGAAATTCAACGAGGCTGAGGCCAATTTCAAAGAAGTGAAAGATACCCCGGCGGAGTATTTTTATCCCGCCAATTATTACTACGGCCTGTGCAAATTTTTCAAAAGTGATTACACCGAGGCCATCAAGAGTTTCCGGCTGGTGGAGCGTTCCCGCGACTACAAGCCCCATGTGCCATATTATATCACACAGATTTATTTTGCCCAGCGGGATTTTGACGAAGTCATCCGCTATGCCGAACCCAAGCTCGGCGACCGCACACTTCGCATGGTGCGAGAGATGAACCAATTGGTGGGGCAGGCCTATTTTGAAAAAGGGGATTATAAAAAAGCCTTGCCATTTTTAGAAAAATATGCCGAGAGTTCCGGCCGCATGCAGGAGGAGGAGTTTTACCAGTTGGGATATTGCCAGTATCAGGTTGGGAAATACGACAAGGCTGCCTCCAATTTTACGGAGCTTTCTTCCGTCAATTCGGCCCTCGGCCAAACAGCGCTCTACTATTTGGCGGACTGCCGCCTGAAGCTGAAAGACCCGCAGGCAGCGCGCAGCGCTTTTGCCACAGCCAGCAAAATGTCCTTTCAGCCGGACATTCAGGAAAATGCGCTCATCAATTATGCGAAGCTTTCGTACGAATTGCGGTTTGACCTTGACGCTTTGGCTGCACTAAAAACCATCGGACCCGGTTCCAAATACTACAACGAGGCGCAGGAATTAATGAGCGATATTTTCGTCAATACCCGCAACTACGACCAGGCTATTGCCACACTGGAAGGGATGAGCAACAAGACGCTGAAGCTGAAAGAAGCCTACCAGAAAGTTCTTTATTTGCGTGGTGTGCAATACCAAAAAGACGGAAATCTGGCCGCTGCAAAAGTTCACTTTGAAAAATCCGTGGCCAACGCTGTCAATTCGGAATACAAGGCACTGGCGCTGTATTGGCTTGGCGACATCGCCCATCAGCAAAAAGACTACAACGCCAGCGTTGACTACATAAACCAATACTTAGTACTCGCCAAGACTCAGAAATTCCTGCCCGACGAGGCCTCCATTTTTACCGCAAGCTATTTGCAGGGATACAATTACCTGAAAAAGTTGAACTATTCTACTGCACAGGGCTACTTCAAAGATGCCGTGAACGGCATTCGCCGCAACCGGAGTTTTATTAAAAACAAACAGGTCAAGGAAGTTGTGTTGGGCGATGCCACCTTGCGAGCGGGAGACTGCCTTTTCAAAAGGAATCAATACTCCGATGCCATCAGTTTTTACAATGATGCTATCAACGAAAAATTTCCCGGTTTCGAATATGCCCTTTTTCAAAAGGCCATCATAGAAGGGCTTCGCGGCAACAATACCGACAAACTGCTGGCACTCGAAAGCCTGATTGACAAGTACCCCAAGTCGGAATACGCCGACGATGCCATGTTCCAATTAGGCATCACTTATCAGGAAATCAGTAAATCGGTGCAGGCCACCGATGCGCTGAAACGGCTCGTCACCAATTACCCGAATTCGGATCTGGTAAATAATGCCCTGCTGCGGTTGGGCCTCGTGGCTTACAACTCCGGCAATTCGCAGGCTGCTATTGATTATTACAAACAGGTATTTTCCCACAATCCCGAGCCGGAACAGGCCGACGCCGCCATGACCGCTTTGAAGGAAATTTACATCAAAGACATGGCAGATTCCGATGCTTTCACCGCATTCCTCGAAACGGTGCCGGGGTATAAGCTCGACAATATGGGCCGCGACACGCTTGCCTTCACCGCCGCCGAGACGGCGTATGAATCGGGGAATTACGAGCGGGCTGTGACCAGCTTTACCGACTATCTCAGAAAATTCCCCAACGGGGTGAAGGTATTACAGGCGCACTATCACCGTGGCGAGAGTTACGCCGTGCTGAAACAGTACTCCGATGCGCTCAAGGATTATGACTGGATTATCGGCAAAGGCCAGGGCAAGTATTTCGTGGAGGCCCTGAAAAAAGGCGCTGCTATTGCCTACCACAATGAAAAGGATTTCCGCAAGGCATACGATTATTATTCTCAGTTCGAGTCGCTGACCTCGTCCACCCAGGACCGGTTCGAGGCGCAATTGGGTTCCATGCGGGCAGCATACCGCCTTGGCGACGAAGCGGCGGTTCAGTCCAGCGCCCGCAAGGTGGCCAACAACCCCTCGGCTTCGAATGAACAAGTGGCCACGGCAGAGTTTTACCTCGGCAAAATTGCCTTTGACAAAGAGGATTTCACTGCGGCCATGCAATCGTTCAAGCAGGTGGTGAAGCTCAGCGACACTGAGCAGACTGCCGAAGCCCGGTACCTCATCGCCATGATTTATTACCAGCAGCGCAATTTAGACAAGGCAAAACAACAGTGCCTCGACAACAACAACGACAACTCCGGCTACTCCTATTGGGTGGGCAAAAGCCTGTTGCTGCTGGCGGATGTTTTTTCGGAGCAAGGCGATTTGTTCAGCGCCAAAACGGTGTTGGAGGCTTTGATTGAAAACTACGAAACAAAAAACGACGACATCCTTCCCACTGCCCGGCAAAAGCTGGCAGCGCTGAACCAAAAGGCCGCTGGCTCCAGCCGCCTCGAAACTGAAACAGACAATAATTTCATGGACAATGGGAACGGTGGAAATAATTGACCCTGCCGGTATTGGGAAATCCCGGCTCTGTTTGACTGGCAAAATTCCAAACAAAAATTCAACGAAAAAGAACATGA
The DNA here is from genome assembly GCA_004297645.1 of Saprospiraceae bacterium. GTDB lineage: Bacteria > Bacteroidota > Bacteroidia > Chitinophagales > Saprospiraceae > UBA6168. The sequence continues at coordinate 4,742 of SCUG01000463.1, forward strand.
TAACGCAAAAATTCAATCTAGTTTTAGCCATTGCAGCCATTCAGTTTTTGGCGCTCACATTGAAGGCTCAGCCCGGC
>SCUG01000464.1 GCA_004297645.1 Saprospiraceae bacterium
TAGAATTTGAAAATTGCCTTTTTGGTTGTCGCCCCACCAGGCGCTTGAAAAATTTGCTCGGTCGGCAATACCAGCCCCTCCGCCACCAACCGCTCCGCTTCATCCAAAGCCAATCCATACCCAGCTTTTTCAAGCCTTTCAAAATAAAGTTCGTAAGCCCTGACGTCGTCTGTTGGGGCGGTTCCGCTCGGACCATAAGGCAAGGCAAAGTATTCGTCTGTTTTATTCACAGCATCCATAAGGCGATTTTCTGACCAAACGCCCTGTGACCACCGCATCAGAAAATCGCTTCCCCGAAGCTGCCTGGGATTGAGCCAAAAATCTGCCCAGCCGATGGCTTGGAACCCTTTGAATTCAAATTCCAAGTGTTCAATGGATACGCTTAATGCTTCCTCGAAGGGATGTTGCATGATTTTTTGTTTTGAAATTAGTAGGGCAAATTTGAACGAAAAACCCCAATCAAAGATACCCCGCTCCTCAAAAAAGCCATCCTCATCCCAAATCCAGCACAATCTTCAAATTCTCATCCAGCAATTGCCGGTTGGCGGTGCTGATGGTTCCCAATTTTTTTACCAGGCGCAGGTTGTCAATCGCCCGTACTTGAGAAATTAGAATTTCACTTTCCTGATCCAAACCGGCCGCTCCTGAGGCGAGGCGAAGTCGCATGACGTTGGTCCGACTCAATATTTTGGTAGTAATCGGACAAACCATCGTAGATTTTATCTTGCCGTTTATGAGGTTGCTTTGAACGATTACAACGGGACGGATTTTACCAGGTTCTGTTCCGTATTGCGGGTCGAGGTCTGCAAGCCAGACTTCATATTTTTGGGTCATGGTGGTTCAGGAATGGTTGGTTATTCAAAAATTTCATCGTCCAACATTTCCATTTCTTTCAAAATCTCAAAATCTGCATCGGCGACGATATGGCATTCTTCTTCCAACTGCTTGGCCAGCATCTGCCGTTTTTGCAGCCTGTTGTAATGCTCGATGGCCTCGTTGATGTATGCGTTCCTGCTTTTTTTGAGTTGGGCAACTATTTTCTCCACCTCGGCAAAAACTGGCTCCTGAAGTTTTAAGGACAACGTTTTCATGCTGATTGGTATGTTTTATTGGTGATACCACAAAGATATACTTTGAAAACATTTGTGGTGAGAAGCGTTCAGCATAACCTTCGTATTTGATGGTAAAAAGGCATGCAGATAATCACATCCGTTCCGGCATCTCTATCCCCAGCAAGCCCATCCCCGTCCGCAGCACATTGGCAATCGCCGCCGACAGCGCCAGCCGGAACGCTTTCGCCTCCTCTGTGTCCGCCTTCAAAATAGAATAGTCTGTGTAAAACTTGTGAAACGCCTTCGCCAGATCGTAACAGTAGTTGGCCACCTGGGAAGGGTCATATTCATTGGCTGCTGAAATAATCAGGTTGGGGAAGCCATGTAACTGCTGCACTAACGCCTTCTCTTGCGTTTCCAATTGCTCGTAGGTGCCGGCCAATTTCCAATTTCCAATTTCCAATTTCTCAATTTCCGCTTTGCGCAGCACCGACCTTATCCGCACATAAGCATTCTGGATATAAGGCCCGGTCTGTCCCTGCAAGTCCACGCTTTCCTTCGGGTCGAAGACCATCCTCTTTTTCGGCGACACTTTGATGATGTGGAATTTGAGCGCAGCGAGGGCGATTGTGTGGATGATTTCGTCCTTTTTAGTTTTTGGGAGGCCCTCGATTTCGCCCCTTTCTTTGGCAGCTTCGGTG
>SCUG01000465.1 GCA_004297645.1 Saprospiraceae bacterium
GTTCGAAATAAGATGTTCTTTTTGAGGCTGTATCATAAGTCAACTCTGGAATTAGCTTGACAATTTTTATTTCAACACAGAGACACGGAGACACAGAACCAAACTCAACCCTGTGTTTCTGTGCCTCAGTGTTGAAGAATTTGGTCACAATTTTTTAGTGATGATTTATGATACGGCCTCAAAAAAAACACACATCTTATTTTGCGCACGTTCCATAGTCATTTGGGCAGCTTAGCAACGATGTAATGTTGCCTGACTTTTTTCGCCCAATTTTCTATCAAATTTTTGTAATAGTCTTCATCCAGTTCGGATGGGTTTTCAACATCAAACTTAAAAATCCTGAACTCATGAACCCCTAATTCAATCATCCCCTCTGTCTTAACTTTTTTTTCTGAAAAAATCAGAAGCGGAAGTCCTTGCTGATAACCCATTGCAGCTTCCATTTGAACCCACGGTGTGGTAAAAAACTCTTCCTGGATTTTTTCTTCCTTCGGGCTTCCTGGTTTGTAGATGTTCTCTTTCGAATGCATCCGCTCCATGGCAAGTACCACACACCCATAAACCTCTTTCAACTTTTCCCTCACTGGCAATAAAGGGTTTTCAGCAGACCATTCAGGTGTTTCGAACTTCAAACCGTATTGCTCAAAGCGACTGATGAAATAGTCAACAAACTTTTTTTGACTGTCATTGAATGGGGTGCCCCGGCTAAAAAATACTGGGATTACGTCAGTGTTTTCGGAAATATTAACAGGGGATGCGACCTTCTCAATCCCCAAATCTTTATCAGTAAGTAGGTCTTTTATTCCAAGGATAGAAGTCCTGATGCTGTTTTTGGTTTCCTGAATTTTATCGGGTGATTCTGAGCCATTGATAATATCTTGCCGGAGGTTGGCCAAACGAGCCTTGAGGTTTATTACCGAATTTTGATGGCTGCTTTGGCCAACAAGTTCTGATGTAAGAAAGTCCAACGCCGCTTCCATTTCATTTGCTGAAAGTAGCTCCTGTATGCGGGTCTTAAATAGTTGAAGGGTCATGAATCCGAAGTTGAGTTATGGCTTGCAAGCAGAGAATTTCCAAGACCTAAAAGTAGGAAAAAACCACTCAAGGCAATCATCCCTATTTTGAACAAGGCTTCCCATTCTTTTGGAGGCAAGATGTGGAAAAGTATGAAATCCGATAAAGGCTCCTTTCTTTATCTTTGCAACCCTTATGCGATTACAAACCCTCGAAATTAAAGGATTTAAGTCCTTCGCTGACGAAACGGTAATGAATTTTGCCGAAGACGTCATCGGCGTTGTCGGACCGAACGGCTCTGGCAAAAGCAACATCGTGGACGCTATCCGGTGGGTTTTGGGGGAGCAAAGCAGCCGGGAGTTGCGGCTCGACCAGATGTCGAGCATCATCTTCAATGGTTCCAAAAAACGGAAGCCGGGTGGATTGGCACAAGTCACCCTCACTTTTGAGAATACCAAAAACCTCCTCCCCACTGAATACCAGACCGTTTCCATTAGCCGCATGCTCTACCGGAGCGGCGACAGCGAATACCGCCTCAATGGCGTTACTTGCCGCCTTAAAGACATCACCAACCTGCTGATGGACACAGGCATTGGCTCCAACTCTTACGCCATCATCGCCCTCGGCATGGTGGATGAAATCCTGGCCGACAAGGACAATGCCCGCCGCAAAATGTTCGAACAGGCGGCCGGCATTTCCAAATACAAAGTGCGGAAGCGGGAAACCTTTTCCAAACTCGAAAGCACTTCGGCAGACCTCGAACGCGTGGAAGACTTGCTATTTGAAATAAGTAGCAACATGAAAACCCTGGAACAGCAGGCCCGCCGTACAAAGCGCTACTTCGACCTCAAGGAACAATACAAGGACTTGAGTGTGAAGCTGGCATCGCTAAAAACAGAAAGCCTGAAAGAACAATACAAAGCGGTAAAGACCCAATTGGAAAAAGAGGAGGACGGCTACCGGCAGTTCGAGGTAGCGCAAAATAAATTAGAAGCCCAGCTCGAAGCTCAACGCAAAACCAACCTCGACCAGGAGAAATCACTATCGGCTCAGCAGCGGGAAGTCAACGAACTCGTTGGAGCTATCAGGGATAAGGAGAATGAGCGCAAGGTGCTCGAACAGCGTGAGAATTTTGCCGCTCAAAGCAAAGCAAAAGCCAACGAGGAAATCCGAATTTCAAAAGCCAGAATCAGCGCATTGGAGAAAGAAATTGGGGATTACGCCAACCGGCTTGCAGGCGAAAAACAGCTCGAAGCCACGCTCAAAGCCCAGCTCGACGAAGCGCAGAAAAAACTGAACGCCATCCGGCAAAGTCACAGTACCATTAAGTCGGACCTCGACGCCATCATGCGTAATCAGCAGCAGGTTGAGCGGACGCTTTTTGAATTGGAGAAACAAAAGGCCGTCAATAACAACGAAATAAATTCGTTGAGCCAAGACTTGGAGCGGGGCGCCGCCGATGTGAAATCCAGAGAATCCGAAATCAGCCTGCTCAAGTCGCGCATTGCCACTTTGGAAAAAGACGAAAAACGCCGGCAACAGCAGCTCGAAAACCTGGAATTGGCCGAAGAAAAACGCCGCGAAACAATCACTAAAACCGAGGCTGAACTTGACGGCCTCAAAAACGAGATACTGAAAATTCATCGTGAACTCGATGCCAAACGCAACGAATTCAAGCTCACCAAGAGCATGATCGAGAATCTGGAGGGGTTCCCTGAAAGCATCCGTTTTTTAAGTAGTACCAATAACTGGGCGCAAAACGCCTCCCTCCTCTCCGACCTGATTTACGTGGAAAATGAGTATCGGGTGGCCATCGAAAACTATCTCGAACCATACCTTAATTACTATGTGGTGCAAAATCTGGAGGAAGCCTATGCCGCCATCCAGTTGCTGCATTCCGCCCAAAAAGGAAAAGCCAACTTTTTTTTGCTCGACAGTTTTAAAGATTATACCCCTGCCATTCCCTTGCTACCCCCAGCATCGAGGCTGGCGTTCGACCTCATCCAATGTGAACCGGAGTATCGCGGCCTCATCAATTACCTTCTGGATAATGTCGCCGTCACCAACAACGAAGAAGTGGCGAGACAACTGCCTGGCAACAACCTGACCCTGCTGGCCAAAAGCGGACGTTTTATTCAAAGAAAAAACAGCCTCAGCGGTGGCAGCATTGGCCTATTTGAAGGCAAAAAAATCGGCCGGAAGAAAAATCTCGAAATTCTCGAAAAGGCCATCGCTAAGGCAGAGCGCCAGGAGGACAAGCTTTCAACCGGAATGAACAGCCTCAAGGTGGTGCTCGATGACTTGAAATCAAATCATTCGCGAGCTGAAATCCACCAGGCCCAAAGCGACCTCAATCTGGTAATGCAGGAACGGGTTTCACTTTGTGAGAGGCTCGATAATTTTGAAAACTACATCAAAGAAACAAGCGAAAAAAAAATACGCACAGAGTCCCGGATTAACGAGCTTTCTACTCTAAATGAATCTATCGGGATTGAATTGGCTGGCTCGCTCCGCACGGCAGAAATGGCACGGAAAAACATTGCAAATACCGACGTTTCGTTTCGCCATGCAGCAGAGCAATTGAGCCAGGTGAGCACTGATTACAACAATAAGAACATTGAATTCATCCAGCAGCAAAACAGGGCAAGTTCCATCCAGCGTGAACTAAGTTTCAGGGAAAAACAAATGGAAGAGGCCGTTGCTGCGCTTGCTGCGGGGGAACGGTTGCTCTCACAATCGGATAGGGATGTGGCGCAAATCAACCTGGACCGCGAGCGGTTGGCAAAGGAACTCCAGGCAGCCTATCAGGTGCGTAAAGAAAAAGAGGGTATGCTCAGCAGCACGGAACAGGCCTTTTTCCAGGCACGTAGGGGTATCAACGAGATAGAGGACCACCTGAGGCAGTCGAATAAAAAATCGCACGATGCCCAGATTTTCATCAACAATTTAAAGGATAAGTTCAACGAGGTTAAATTCCAGCTTTCATCGGTGGCAGAGCGGCTTAGAATCGAGTTTAACCTGCCCATAAATGATACCGAAGCCCTCTCCATTCCAGCAGAAGAGCGCAAGGAACTCGATGAAACAGAACTTCAACTGAAAGTTGAGCGCATGCGGGGCCGCCTCGACAATTATGGTGAAATCAACCCGCTCGCGGTGGAAGCCTACGACGAAATGAAGGAGCGCTTTGATACCATTTCGAGCCAACGGGAAGATATCATCAAAGCAAAAGATGACCTGATGCAAACCATTCGGGAAATCGAGGAAACGGCGACCGCCCAGTTTTTAGATTCCTTCGGAAAAGTACGCCTCTTTTTTATTGACGTTTTCAGGAATCTCTTTACCAAAGATGACGCAGCCGACCTTATTTTGATAGATGCCGGAAACCCTTTGGAAAGTGGAATCGAAATCGTTGCTAAGCCAAAGGGCAAGCGCCCGCAAACTATCAGCCAGTTGTCCGGCGGGGAAAAAACGCTGACAGCCACTGCCCTGCTTTTCGCACTGTACCTTTTAAAACCCGCCCCATTCTGCATCTTCGATGAGGTGGATGCTCCGCTCGACGACGCCAACATCGAGAAATTCAACCGCATCATAAAGGAATTTTCAAAAGACAGCCAGTTTCTCATCGTCACCCACAACAAGCAAACAATGGCGGCAGTGGATACCATCTACGGCGTGTTCATGGCGGAGCAGGGTGTTTCGGCACTCACGCAGGTTGATTTCCGCGACTTACTACACGATGCAGCGCTCGAAGAGGTGCCGG
>SCUG01000466.1 GCA_004297645.1 Saprospiraceae bacterium
GGAGGCACCTACGCCAATAATGGCGTTTTTGATGTACTTAAATCCTTTTGTGTGTACGAAACTCATTTTAATCGTGTTTTAAAAAAGGTTAGCTAAACTAATTTGAGTAAGTGGGTTTTAAAAAATTCCCTCTCCTATAATGCCTTATCTTAAAAAGGTAACACGGCCATTTCGGAAAGAATGAAATATTTTTCACCCTTCTAAATTGCGCTGCAAAATAATTTTGCAGCGCAAAAATAAAAGAAATGGATAGCTGGCAAAACCAGCTATCCATTTCATTTTCATTTTTTTTTCATCATCAAAAATCGTTGATTGAACGGCCGAGGAAGGTCAGGGCACAACGGAATCCGATGTAAGACTTGGTGGTATCTTGATATTCCCAATGCCGGTTGCCGGTTTGGAGGAACCAAGCGATGTCTTTCCAAGAACCTCCGCGTATTACTTTGCGTTTGTAGGCTTCCGGATCATCGTCTTTGGCATCGTAGCGAATATCGGGGTTCAGGTCGTGCATGAAAGCATAGGCATTTTCGTAGAATGCCGATGAAGTCCACTCAGCTACATTGCCCGACATATTGAAGAGGCCATAGTCGTTGGGGAAATAGGCATCTGCTTTCACGGTATATTGGCCACCGTCTTCAGGGTAGTTGCCACGGCCAGGCTTGAAGTTAGCCAATAAACAACCTTTGGCATTGCGGGTGTAATAACCACCCCAAGGATATGGGGCAAGGTCGTGACCACCTCTTGCTGCGTACTCCCACTCGTGTTCGGTAGGTAGCCTGAAGTCTTCCGAATTTATGCCATCTCCTCTGACATCTTGGTAGGTGTCCCAAAGTTTGGTTCTCCAGTATGCGAATGCTGTGGCCATGTGCCAGTTCACTCCCACTACCGGATAGTCGTCGAAAGCGGGGTGCCAGAAGTAGTTACGAGTCATTGGCTCGTTGTACGAATAGGCAAAATCACGAATCCACACCAAGGTGTCGGGATAGACGTTGATTTTTTTCCGCTGGATAAAAGAGGTTCGGGGAGATTTTCCATGGTCGTGAGCAGCAGCCTGCCAGTCGAACCATTCGTAGTCGAATACAAGCTTGCTCACGTCAAGTTCTTTTCTGCCGGCAAAGCGATCGTCGCCTTGGTAGTACATGTCTTCCAGGGTTTGGTCTTCCCAGTCGATTTCGTATTCCCAATCGACGTATTCGTCGCCGGTAACGGCATCTTGCTTGAAGTGGCTAAGATAGGTATGAGCCAGAGAATCTCTCACCCAATAGACGAATTGGCGGTACTCGTTGTTGGTGATTTCTGTATCATCCATGTAAAAACCCTGAATGGAAATGGATTTAGACCTTTGGACGAAGGTATTGGTAATATCCTGGTCGCTGGGGCCTATGTGCAGTGTACCGGAAGGCACGTAAACCATACCAAATGGGTTGATGCCTTTCCAGTTTGGGCGGTCAGGTGCGCCAACCAATTGGCCGGTTTCCTTTGTGCCGCATGAAGTCAGATAGGTTGCTAAGACAAGCAACACCAGTGAAGTTTTTAATAATCTTTTCATTTTTAACACCCGAATTTTCCTTCTTTTAAAAAGAGACGTAAAAATAGTTCTTTACGTGTGATTACAAACAAGCAACCTGGATTTCTGCCGTTTGGCGGGCAAATTTAACATTTTGCGCAAAATGAACGACAGCAATTTTCGACTTAGTGTGGATTTACCAATTTTTAATCTGAAGGGGCCTCGTTACCAGCCCACCGCCCTCTCATGGCGAGTCCTATGTTTTTATTGGCAACAATGGGGAAGTCTTAAAGAGACCTTGGGTTATAGATTATTTTCGGCGGTCTGCCTTTGCCAATTGGTATGCCCAGGTTGTAATTGAGCACTATTTCATGGGAGCCGTCATTCACTGTGCTTAGTTTCGAAAGCGTGAAATCATAAGCATAAGCCAACTTAATGTGTTCACTCAACTTAAACCCGGCCAGAAAGGCTATTGCATCTCTGCTTTCAGAATTGTAACCTCTAAACGTGGCTCCCGCAAATATATTTTCATTGTATTCTGCAAAAGCAGAAAAATCCATTTGTGTCTGCCGGGCATCGGATTTTACCAATACCGACGGGTTTAGGGTAATGCTGGCGTTGAGGTCAAAATGATAGCCGAGAAAAAAATAAAGAGTTCTTTCAGGTTTGAAAGTGAGGGAGGAAAGGTCTATTTCGTTTTCTAACAGATTCATCGCCGAGAGGCCGGCTTCCAGGTGTTCGCTTTGATAATAGGCCCCCGCGTGAAAGGTAGGAGCTGCCCCTGAGAGTTTTCCGGTAGTCAGAAGCACATCTTGGTGGTCAATGGGATTGCCCTCGTCATCGAAAATGGTGCCGGGCGTTTTTACTTTCGAGCCATCGAGCTGCCGCTGAACGAGACCGCTGCTCATTCCCAATGAAAGCAAACCCTTCCGAAATGGCACTTGGTAAGCATAGCTCAACTGAAAAGAGGTTTGTTTCCAAGACCCGATGGTCTCGCTCTCCAACCCGATGCCAGCTCCGCCCCCGGCAATGTACAGCGGCATGTGTGTATTCAGGTTCTTGGTTTCGGGACTACCTTCCAGCCCCATCCATTGGTTGCGGTAAACGCCCGTCATGCTGAGTGAGTTGTCCATGCCTGCGTATGCCGGGTTAAAGGCGTATTTGTTGAACATGTAAAGGCTGTATTGGGGTGCCTGCTGCGCCGCAACGGTGCCCACGCCAAGAATGAGCAATAGAATGGTGAAGATGTTTTTCATGGACTTCGTAAATTTTTTGACTTAGAAACGTGCGCAAAATAACTTGGTAAGTTTTGCAGAAGCCAATTCACCGGGTGACTCGAAGTCACCCGGTGAATTCGCCAGGTTGTTTTGCGCACGTTCCTTA
>SCUG01000467.1 GCA_004297645.1 Saprospiraceae bacterium
GGGGAGCTTGACATCAACCACACTTTATTGGTTGGTCCCCAAAAATCTTAAACCCGCCAAATGACAACCTTTAAATCTACTGACAAAGAGATTGTGCGTTTTGGCTAAAGTCGAGCTAAGATATTATTGAATAAGTTCACAGACGAAGTCGTCATCGAGCTACTCCGGGCGGTACTGCCCGTGCTGGAAGCGGCGGGCATTGACCATTTCGTGGTGGGTGCCTTTGCCAAAGACGTTGAACTGCTGGCCAGAGGACACACTGACCCGCCTCCTCAAAAGACCAAAGACCTCGACCTTGACGACAAAACCAACATCGCATGAAATCCTACAAACACAAAGACTCCCGCACCCACATCCCCTCCACCGAGGAAGCCGGCTATGAAGATGCCAACCCCCTCGTGAAGGATGGCAAGACCAAGACCGCCCTTCCGCTCAACCCCGTCATCAACCGGGGCCGGGACCCGGAACTGTTCTGGAAAAACAAATACCCAGTGGATGCGGCCATCGGTGAAATCTTGGAGAAATACCAGAAACGCTCCGGCGAGCAAGCGAGCCAGCGCGAAATGCTCGACGACCTGCGGCGGCTCTACGACGCCATCACCAACCCGCAGGAACACGGGGAATTTCACGAACAGCTAAAGGTGGACATCCGCTCCCTCTACCGCCACGAGCACATCTCGCCCGAACTCCTCATGCAGAACCTCTTCCGCTACGTGGAGGAAAAGTCAAACCCCAACCAGGGTTCGCTCTTCTCCGCCAACGAACTTTTCGGCAATACCTTCGACCGGGACGAACTCGAAAAAGTGCCCGCCTACTACCAACAGCCCAACGGCTGGAGCAACCGCCTCATTCAGGGCGACAGCCTCCTCGTGATGTCCTCCCTCCTCGAACGGGAAGGCATGGCGGGCAAGGTGCAGATGGTCTATATTGACCCGCCTTATGGCATCAAATACGGCGGCAACTGGCAGATGAAGCTCAACGACCGGGACGTGAAGGACGGCAGCGACGAGTACCTTAGCGGCGAACCCGAACAGATTCGGGCTTACCGGGATACCTGGGAACTCGGTATCCATTCTTACCTCGGTTACCTCAAGGAAAGGCTGCTCGTCGCAAAGGAACTGCTCACCGAAAGCGGCTCCTGCTTTGTGCAGATTTCGGATGAGAATGTGCATTTGGTGAGGTGCTTGATGGATGAGGTGTTTGGGAGTGAGAATTTTGTTTCTATGATTACCTTTCAAAAAACTGGAAGTATGGAAACAGTTTTATTAGGAACCACAGCGGACTATATTATTTGGTATGCTAAAGATAAATCCCTTGCCAAGTACAGGCAGTTATACTGTCGAGCGTTAGGTTTTGTCCATCCCGGGTATTTGGCGCTGGCTTCGCTGGCTTAGGGGTTTGGGGGCGAAGCCCCCAATATCCCCTCCCCCCGGCACCGCCGGGGCACACAATGTCAAGTGTTAGTGTAGTATCTAACCATCGAAATTCATTGCCCTCACTATTTGTACTAAGCCTATTTGGTTCTGGCTACATCCCGATTACCCGGATGGCTAAAGTTTAATAGCAAATGTCAAATGGACAAAACCTGGCGTTCAAAAGTATAGATTTAACTTGAGAGTTAAATTTTTTAGACTTTGGACAGTTTCACTGAGGCTGTATCAAAAGGCAGCACGAAAATTTTTCAACCAAATTTTTCACGCAATAACGCAACGACGCAACGCTATCATTTGGAATCATTGTGGCATTACGCTGTTGCATAAAACCATGTTTGGCGGCTGTTTTCAAATATTGCCTTTTGATACAGCCTCAAAAAACACACATCTTATTTTGCGCACGTTACTAAGCCGGTATTTCTATGAAAATACCAGAAAACGCAGAAGCCTTTTACGTTCCGGAAGATGCCTGCCCCGTCTATTGAAAAACCTTTTGCACCTCCAGCTCAAAGCCCGGAAAGACGGCAGATTTGATTTTGCCCTCCTGCTCGGCGAAGGAAAATAACTGGTAGCGGTCGTTCTCCATGCGGAGGACTTCGATGGTTTGGCAGGCGGGGTCAGCAATCCAGTATTCTTTCACGGCGAAACGCTCGTACACGTCTTTTTTAACATTCCGGTCTTTGTCCACCGAGCCAGAGGAAACGATTTCAATGACCAAATCGGGCGCACCCACGATGCCGTTGTTTTCCCGGAAAATGAAGTCACGGTCTTTCTTGACAAACAGCAAGTCGGGCTGCACGCCGGCGGTTTCTTCGTCGAAGTAAACGTCGAGGGGGGCGGCGTACAATTTTCCCAATTTCTTCTTTTTGATAAAATTACGAATAGCAAGAACGAGGTTGCCTGAAACCTCCTAATGTGGGGAGTTGGGGGATGCTCGTTTCACAATTTCGCCATTGATGAGTTCGTAAATGGAAGTATCGCCATCGGGAATCTCCATGTTGCGGAACCCGGCATAAGTCATTTTCTTTTTCTTCCCTTTTTGTTTAACGAGGACTTCCATGATGGGTAACTATTTAACGAAAGTAAGGGATTTTTTCCGGCGAACAAACCCATGCCAACACAGCTTGGCATGCTTCACTCCAACGGCAGCGCCCCTGCCTTCATCACCCTCGCCACCGGGTAGAGGTTGTACGTTGGCTCGAAATACCCCGTTTTCGAATAGACGAAGCCCAACTGCGCCCACATGTTTTTCGCAAAACTTGCGTCTGCATTTTTCCGGGCCTCCAGCTCTTCCCGCACATCGGGATGGTCTTTCAAAAACGCGGCGGCGATGTCCTCGAAAACATAAGGAGAGAACCACTCCTTCTGCCCCAGGATGGCATCGAAGAAATTCCAGGCGAAGAAGCTGTCGCAGCCCTGCGGCTCCAGCGTTTCCACGATGTATCGGGCGCCGGGCTGTTGCACGTACACGACGTAATCGCCGGCGTGGAAACTCCAGGTCATGGTCTTCGCTTCCACTTGCACGTTGCTGTGCAGGTAATGCCCTTCGAAGGGGCCGTCTCCCGTTTTGAGGTTTTTAATGTAGTACATCTCCCACTCTCCGCTGACGTCTTCCGCCAGGCGCATCATTTTCACACCATTCCATTGCAGGCGCTGAATCACCTCCTCGTAGGCCTGTGGGATAATGTAGGCCACCGGTGCTTTCACTATTGCCGAAGGCTTGAAATAATTGTGGTAGGGTATCGTCTTGGTGAACGGTGCCTCGCGGTCGTACCAGAGGCGGTCCATGCCGGTCACTTCGCTGGGTTTGTACTTCCCCTCGTAGCCTTTGAACAAGATGGAATCCGCCTGCTGCTCGTCCAGCTTCCAATCTATGGCAAACGAATCCAGTTGTATAAAATGCTGCATGGTAGCCTGCCGGGCGCGGGCGATGTTACTGCTCTCGCGGTACATGGCGTGAATCATCACGTCCATGAAAGCATAGGTAGCGGCCACCCGTTGCGGGAAAGGTTTGAGCATGTGCGTTTCCGGCACGAAGGCTAAGCAATGGTGCAGGGCAGCGAAACCAGAGGAGTACCTCGGCGAGTCATAAAAACCATTGATGCCCTCCTCGTCCGGGGTTTTGCCGAAGGCGTTGACATAAGGCACCATTTCGGAATAGCGGGCAGCCATATCGCGGTAGAGCATCGGGCCGAAATCGCGGCGGAGGTATTCGCCGAGGGCGCTGCCGAGCTTGTCTTCCTGCGTGGCGAGCATAGTCATCGTGTAGGTGTAGTCAGCGCCGTCGGAGGTGTGGTTGTCAATGAAAACGTCGGGCTGCCAGTAGTTGAAAATCTGGGTGAAGGTGCGGGCGTTTTTCGAGTCGCATTTTATAAAATCCCGGTTGAGGTCGAGGTTTTTGGCGTTGCCACGGAAGCCATATTCTTTGGGGCCGTTCTGATTGACCCGGCTGCAACATCCGCGGTTCAGCCCGCCGCCGATGTTGTAAAACGGGATGACGGCGAGCACCACGCTGTCGAGCAGTGGCTGCAATTCCTGGCTCTGCAAATAAGTGCGCAGCAGCAGCATGGTGGCGTCAACGCCTTCCGGTTCGCCGGGGTGAATGGCGTTGTTGACGAGCAGGATGCGTTTGTTTTGCTGCCGCAAAATGGCGGGGTCGAAGACTTTGCTTTTGGATAAAACGGCCACATGCAAGGGGTACCCGGCGTCGGTCATGCCCCATTCTGTCAGTTGCAATTGAGGGAAAACGGCGGCGAGTTTTTTATAAAAATCAATAGTCTCCTGGTAGGTAGCGGTAGCCTGGTTGTCTTTTTCAAAAGGGGTGGCGAGGTCTGTCTTTTGGGCAAAAGCCGTGCAAAAGCCAGCAAGGAAAAGAATCGAAAATAAGATGTGTTGCATGAGGCAGTTTTTTTTAAAAAAAAGGTCCGGTTCGTGCCGGCCGGCGGCGAGAACGTGCGGGCGAACCATAGCTCGCCAGTAAAAAATCATCTGGCGAACAGGAGTTCGCCCCTACGTTCACCGCCAACCCGGCAGCAAAATAGAAAGTGCGCACCAATTCCGCTTTTATTTTTTCCGAAAAGCCTCCGGCAGGCGGCGGGCAGCCACACCGGGAAATCCCATGCCGGGGTCTGAGGCTGACCTCCGGTGTGTAGGAAAATCTAAGAGGTTTTGTCATTGCGCCATAACAGGCCAACCTCGAAATCCCGGCTTCATTTCAATATTTTCTTACATTTGCGGGTCTTTGAACAAGGCGCTTGGAAAGCAGAGACTGGCAGAAGTAACCACTGGTTAAAAATGCGTTACACAGGTCTGCCTTGTTCAAAAATGCGTCTGCTTCATTAATTGCTGTAATCGTTGGCCAATGGCTGACTACCACAGCAAAAGCCAAGAAATAATTCAATCCTTTCACCTACATGAAATCCTTCAAAAACGTCACTAACATATCCGGCTGGCTGGTATTTGCCATCGC
>SCUG01000468.1 GCA_004297645.1 Saprospiraceae bacterium
TCGGGACAGGCATTCTAACCAGCTGAACTACCGAACCAGATTATTCAATTTCGAAGTTCAGCGACCTTCCCGAGTATTCGGGACAGGCATTCTAACCAGCTGAACTACCGAACCAAAATACATTCTGCTCTTCTTTAAAAAGCGGTCGCAAATGTAGATTGGTTTTCTTTTTCCTCAAACTGAAACCAAAAAAAAACCAAAAAAAATTCGCATCCTTCTGCCCACTGCCGGGGTAATGGCTAACTTTGTAATTAACTAACATTACGCACTTGTAGCCCCGCTGAAGCAGGTGCATAATGTCAGTAGTTAACTAAACGTGCAGAAAGCAGCTTCAAGGCCTTGATTTAAAGTCACCCGAAGCGGCACTAATTCATGGGATATGGTTTTCTTGGATTTTGAAAAACCACTGGAAAGTCTGTTTGAACAGTTGGAGAAAATCAAACAGGTAGGAGAGGAGGGCGACCTCGATGTCTCTAAGATGATTGAGGAGTTGGAAGAAAAAATCAGCAACAAGCGGAAGGAGATATACGGCAACCTGACCCCCTGGCAAAAGGTACAACTTTCCCGCCATCCCGAACGGCCTTATACCCTTGATTACATTGATAAAATGTGTGACAATTTCGTCGAATTGCACGGGGACCGTTGCTTTGGAGACGACAAGGCTATCGTGGGCGGATTGGCCGGATTGGGCGGGCAAACTGTCATGATGATTGGCCATCAAAAAGGCGCCAATACTAAGATGCGGCAATACCGCAACTTCGGCATGGCCAACCCCGAAGGCTATCGCAAAGCCCTGCGGCTCATGAAATTGGCAGAGCGCTTCGGCTTCCCGATAGTGACCCTGATAGACACGCCGGGCGCCTTCCCAGGCATTGAGGCCGAGGAACGGGGACAGGCCGAGGCTATCGCTCGCAACATGATGGAAATGGCCCAATTGAAGGTGCCCGTAATTTGTGTGATTATCGGTGAGGGAGCTTCAGGCGGAGCCATCGGCGTAGGCCTCGGCGACAGAGTGTACATGCTGGAAAATACCTGGTACTCCGTCATTGCACCGGAGTCTTGTTCGTCCATTTTGTGGCGGAGTTGGGACTATAAAGAGCAGGCCGCCAATGCGCTCAAACTCACGGCTGATGATATGCTTTCTTTCGGATTGATTGATGGCATCATCAAAGAACCTCTCGGCGGGGCGCATTCCGAGCCGGATAAAATGATTGAGATTTTGAAAGAACACCTCCTCGGTGTTTTGGCCAAATTGCAGAAAATTAAGCCGGCCCGCCTCATCGAGGAGCGCATCAACAAATACAATTCGATGGGCGTCTTTGACACAGTAGCTATTGAGGAAGCCGAGCCGGAAGAAACGCCTAAGAGTTGAGCCGGTGTGCCCGGCATTTCTTCTCCTTTTTTTTCTATGAGCAAAACTATCGTGCTATGCAAATCTTTGAACAAATACAAACCCGCATTCACTACCACTTATTGAAACAAGAACTTTCCCGGCACAGAGTCCGGCGCTGCTCTACGACTCTCGACGATGCTCATAGAATAGGAGTTTTGTTCGATGCCAGCCAATTGGAGCAAAAACAAGTTGTGCTCGATTTCGTAGAAAACCTCAGGGAGGAGGGCAAAAGTGTGAATTTGCTCGCTTTTGTGGACCGCCCCCAAAAAAG
>SCUG01000469.1 GCA_004297645.1 Saprospiraceae bacterium
GCTCTTCCGATCTGCCCCAAATCAAAAATCCGAAATCGTTAATCTGAAATCATAAATCATAAATCCCCGCCTCCCCCATATTCGGGATTTGACCAAAGCACGTAAGACGCATATCTTTAGCCCATGCCAGCACTAATTGTAAAAATCCTGCTTTTTGAAGACAACAACAGCCTTCGTCAATCGCTCCGCCAGCTCATCGAGGCGGAACCTGGTTTCGTGGTATTCGGCGATTTCCCGAACGCAGAAAATGCAGAAGAACTCACCCGCCAGCTTCAACCCAATGTAGCGGTGATGGATATTGACATGCCAGGCGCAGATGGTATTGAGGGAATTCAGGCGATAAAAACTGCCAAACCGGACACGCAAATCATCATGCACACTGTCTTCGAGGATGCCGACAAACTCTTCGCCTGCCTCTGTGCCGGTGCCAACGGCTATTTGCTCAAAAAACATTCCCCGCTGCGCATCATCGAAGCCATCCACGACGTGCAGCAAGGCGGCGCTCCCATGTCACCGGAAATTGCCCGGATGGTGCTCCAGTCTTTTCACCAACCTGCCCGTTCTTATGACCTCACGCCCCGTGAGAAGGAAGTCTTGCAATGGCTCGTCAAAGGCTACAGCTACAAGATGATAGCCTCGGCCTGCAACATTTCTTTGGAAACAGTGAAATCCTACCTGAAAAATATCTACGCCAAACTGCAAGTCAACTGCGGCACCGAAGCCGTCGCTAAAGCGATGCGGGAGAAAGTCGTTTGACCCCCCCCGAATTCGGGATTGCCCGGCACATTTTAAGCTGCCACCTTTGGCAATAATTTCTTCGGGGAAAGCTGTTCCCATCCATTTACAGACTATCTGGCGGGGTTGGCAGGTTTCCAAAAGGAATGATGAATGATGCTATGAAAATCTTCGCCGCGATATTCCTCTTTCTTCCGTGCTGGCTCAGCGCACAAAACTTAGGTGGCTTGCGCAATCAAAAACCCGTGACCCTCACCGGCGGCATGAACATCGGAGCAACGGCCTATTCCAGCCAAAATGCCCCCGAACGGCAAGCGCCGTACTCCTGGACTTTCAGCGCTTCGCCGACCTTGAATGTGTACGGCATTCAGTTCCCGTTTACCCTGATTTATGCGGACAACAACCGAAACCTAAGCTCTCCGTTTCAGCGTTTCGGCGTCAGTCCGTATTACAAATGGGCGAAGTTGCACCTGGGGCACCGCAACCTGAATTTCCATCCGTTCGTGCTGGCAGGCCAGCCCATCCTGGGCACCGGGGTCGAATTGAACCCCAAAGGGATCCGCTTTGGGGCGGTGTATGGGAGGCTGGCGAAAGCAGAATTCATTGACAGCACCCGGTCCAATTTCCGGGGACAGCCATCGGTGTTCGAGCGGAAAGGCTACTGCGTCAAGCTGGGCTTCGGCTCCGAACGCAACCACCTCGATTTTGTGTGGCTCAAAGCGAAAGACGATGCCAATTCCCTGCCCGTCATTCCCACCGATACCCGGACTTTTCCAGCCGAAAATAGTGTGCTCGGCGTTTCTTCCAAGCTCAGTTTCAGCAAGTGGGCAGTGTGGAATTTGGATTTGGCCGGCAGTGCCTACACCCGCGACACCCGGTCCAACGAAGTGGCTATTCCCGACAGTTTTTCGTTGGTAAAAAAAATAAGCGCCCTGTTCCAGCCCCATCTCAGCTCGCAGGCATTCAGTGCGGGCGAAACCAGTCTGCGCTTCCTCTTCGGAAGTTCCTGGTTGCAGGTGGCGCTGCGCCGGGTCCACCCGGATTACAAAAGCATGGGTACTTTTTATTTTCAAACTGACATCGAGCAACTCACCTTTAGCCCGAACCTTGTTTTTTTGAAAAATAAATTCTTGCTCGCCGGCAGTTTTGGTTGGCAGCGGGATAACCTTTTGGGTAAAAAACTTTTTACCAGCCAGCGGGTCATCGGCAGTGCCAACCTCGCCTGGCGGCCGTCCAATGTCTTTTCCGCCAATCTTCAATTCTCCAATTTTGGCCTCACGCAAACCCGCTTCACCGACTTGGTGGAAGACAGCCTTCAACTTCGTCTGGTCAATCAAAACGCCGGGGTAAACCTGAGCTGGAACATCCAGGGCAATGGCAGGCTGCACAACATCTCCGTCTCTGGCAACTATCAGCGTACAAACGACACCAGCCCTGCAACGGGCGGCACCGGCGACCTGACTTCGCAGTTCGGTTCGGCCATGTACACTTTGGTATTGCCGCAGCAGCAATTCAATATTTTCGGGGGCCTGAGCGGGAGCCGCAACCAATTTGGAGAAGGCGGCGCCACCACTTTTTACGGCTTGACAGTAGGAAGCAGCAAAGGGTTTTTTAAAAACAAATTCAACCTGCGGGCGAGCGGTTCTTTTTTCAAGCAGCAAAATGAAATGGCAGGAAAAGGTTCGACCATCACCGCCCGGATGGGCGCAGGCTGGCGGGTGAGCAAACGCCAAAGTATCCAACTGAACAGCAACTTAGTGCGGTCGCCGGGCGGCAGGCGGGAGTGGTTCGGGTCGGTGAATTATGGGGTGGGGTTTTAAGCTCGACTTTAGCCATTTGAGCAACCCCGGTTATCAACAAACAAAAGTGCCGGGTTAGCGAGGGTTTTAGTTTTTGGATGTCGGTAGAAAATACCGACATTCAAAAACTGGCAG
>SCUG01000041.1 GCA_004297645.1 Saprospiraceae bacterium
ACAACGGCGACAGTACGCAAAGTATCACCGTGACAGAAACGGGCGATTATGCCGTGACCATACCTGGCGCCTGCGGCGAATATTCCACAGCGCCGCTCCATGTGGAGGTGCTGCCTGCACCGCCACCCGTGACGGACTTGGCTGTGGCGGTTCATTCGCCAGGCCCCGCCATTTTGGTGGCCCTTGGCAATGACCCTCATTGGTACGATTCGCCCACCGGCACGGAGCCTATCGCCGTCAACGACACCCTTATTACCCCCGAAATTACAGGGGTGACGACGTTTTACGTCGAAGATGTGTATGCCTATGGCGGGGGAACGTTCGCTGGCGGAATGCCGGAGGTGCAGTTTCAAAGCAGCCCATATAGCGGTGACATTTACAATGGCCAAATGCTGTTCGATGCTTTCGTGCCTTTTACGCTGAAACAGGTGAGCGTCACGACGGACCAGGCCGGCCTCAGAATCATCGAGCTGTGGAATGCCGCTGGCGGCCTGATAAAATCTGATTCCGTGAATATTCCGGTGGGGGAGAGTGCTCTTGACCTGAACTTCTATATCGAGCCGGGCGAGGGGTACAGGCTGACGACCAACACGGCAAACAACGAGCAGGTGTTGGGCACCGTCTCTCCGCGCTTGCAACGCAGCAACAGCGGGGTGCAATATCCCTACATCGTGCCCGGCATCATGAGCATCACGGGGTCAGACATTGGCGCTGCCTATTACTACTATTTCTTCGATTGGCAAATAGAGGTGGAGTCGAAAGAATGCGTGAGCGAACGGCTCGCCGTCGTCGTCACGCCGGAACCTAATGCCGTTGAAGAGACGGCGCCGTTCGGTACACTGCGTGTGCAGCCAAACCCGTCGCAGGGGGTGTTCCGCTTGCAAATGCTGCCGGTTGAAAGTGGCGCTGCTACCGCTGTGGTGAACAGCCTGGACGGCCGGGTTATTTTTTCAAAAGAATTTTACGCCACAGGTGGCACCATCCAATCCCTGAGCATTGATTTGCCCGGCGTGCCGGATGGCATGTACTTGCTTTCGGTGAAAAGTGGCGATAGGGTGGGGCGGATGAAGCTGGCGGTGGAATAGGGAATTTGCAGTATTACGGTATTGGGGTATTGCAGAGGCGACGAGTATGGAGTTTTTAAAACCGGGTTCTATGAGTAAGGCCCATGAGATATTTGAAATCTCATGGGCCTTACTCGTAAACCTTCTAAACCTTGTTGGTCAATTCCCCTGCGTGGAAACGTTTTCCTGAATCATTTTCAGCACTTCATTCAATTGTGGCTCGATGATAATTTCTGTGCGGCGGTTTTGGGCCTTGCCTTCTTTAGTTTCGTTGGAGGCTTTGGGTTCAAACTCGCCCTTTCCGGCGGCCGTGACCTGGCTGCGGTTGAGGTCGTACTCTTCGGTGAGGAGGCGTACGACGGAGGTGGCACGCAGCACACTCAGCTCCAAGTTGTCTTTGATGTTCTGGCTTTTGATGGGTACGTTGTCAGTGTGGCCCTCCACGATGATGTCGAGTTCGGGGTGATTTTTTAGCACGCCGGCGATGCTTTCGAGCACACTCAGGGCATTTTTCTCCAACTTAATACTTCCCGATTTGAACAGCAGTTGGTCGGACAGGCCGACATACACCTTGCCTTCCTTAATTTCCAAAGAGAGGTTTTCCTGGTTGTATCGTTCGAGGGCTGCTTTTATTTTAGCGAGCAAGTCTTTCATCTTTTGGTCTTGCTCATTGATGGCTTGCTGCAAGGTCTGGATGACGAGTTCTTTTTCAGCCACTTCTTCGGCTTTTTTTTGCAAGGCCAGGTCCATTAACTGCTGTTGGCTGAGGGACTGGCTGGTGATGCTCTCCTTATCGTCTTTTAGCTGATTGATTTCCTTGTACTGTTTGGCATTGAGTTCCTTCAGGGCCTGCGCCTCCCCGGTTTTTCCTGCCAATTGGAGTTGAAGCCTGCCAATTTCCTGGTTGCATTCCATGAGGCGGCTGTTGAGCACCAAGTTAGTGCTGTCG
>SCUG01000470.1 GCA_004297645.1 Saprospiraceae bacterium
ATTCATTGCCCTCACTATTTGTACTAAGCCTATTTGGTTCTGGCTGCATCCCGATTACCCGGATGGCTAAAGTTTAATAGCAAATGTCAAATGGACAAAACCTGGCGTTCAAAAGTATAGCTCAGGGAAACCTGTTGGCGCAAGGTATCATTGCTCATTGCTTATTGCTGCATTTCCGACGGCTCAAAATTACGCGAACAAAAAAAACATACCAGCGTGATTTTGGTCAGCCCTGTGCGCTACTTTACGAGGCTAAACATCCCTTCTATTTTTTTCGAAAACTCCTCGTCTTTTTGCGCTTTTACGGTGCGCAGGATGATGTCTTTCGTATTCGTGGCCAGCCCATAATCCTGCTCGAAAGAGCCTCCCTCCGCTATCATAGACGGGGCGATGGAGTTGAAAAACGCCAGCTTGTCAGCCGTTTCCTTCGCGAGGATTTCGAGGTGCGGTTTAGCCTTGTCAAATGCCCCGGCATTTACCATGATGCTCAGCATCTGCATGGTGTTCCAGTCGTAGGTGAAATTGTAATTCGGGAAAGCTTGCAGGTATTTTTCAATGAGCGCCGCGGCTTTTTCTTTCTGCCCTTTGTCCACCAGCCGGCGGCCAGTGCGCATCACGACTACCCGCATACTTTGGATGCTGGGACCATAGCTGGTGTTGACGTAGGTTCGGTGGGTGTCGAAGTTGCCCCATTTGAACTTGTTCATCACGTTGTCGTACACCACGTCTGTATTTACCCGGCCAAAGCCATAGACATACAAACCTTCCTCACTGGCCGATTTAGTAGGAACGATGCGCAGGCCGAGGCCGTCGAGTTCCATGTAATCATTGAGGCCGAACATTTTATCAGGGCGGCAGGTTACGGCGAAGTAAAC
The DNA here is from genome assembly GCA_004297645.1 of Saprospiraceae bacterium. Classification (GTDB taxonomy): domain Bacteria; phylum Bacteroidota; class Bacteroidia; order Chitinophagales; family Saprospiraceae; genus UBA6168. Next base: position 876 of record SCUG01000470.1, read on the forward strand.
GGGCCTGTCTTCGATGTTCGAGGCTATTACATCCAGGACGGCCAGTTCGTCTTTGGTGATGTATTGCCGCGAGGGCATTTGTATCGGGATGTTGGCCGTAAACGGCACGCTGTCGGCCGGGTTGTAAGCACCCGATGCCACGGCAGCAGTGCTGTCTATGTGGAGGAATACGCTTTTTGTAGGCAAATAGCTTTCGAGTTTGCGGTCGGGTCCGGCACTCAGGGGGTGCTCCTCGCCGATGAACTTCAACACGTCTCTGGCCTCCATCGGCTTGTCATCATTCGATGGGTTGTAATAAAAAACGGCGTTGCGCAACCTGCCGCGGTAGCTTTCCTGCGGAATGGTCAGTTTGATGGGTGGCGAGTCGTTCACCTTGCGCCGCAGCAGGTCTATGTACCAGTCCACCTGGATGAGGCTGAGGTTCACTACGCGCACATCGCGGCGTATGTTTTCCACCTCCTGGGCATACCACAGGGGGTAGGTATCGTTGTCACCGTAGGTGAAAATGATGGCGTTCGGGGCGCACGATTCGAGGAAGTTCGAGGCATAGTCGCGGGCGCCGTAATGACCGTGGCGGCTGTGGTCGTCCCAGTTTTGAGAACCCATGATGGCGGGGGCCGAGAGTACCAGTACCGTACCCAAAGCAGCAGCGCCCATGCCACTTATTTTGTTTTTCAAAAACTGAAAGAACCACAATACGCCCATGCCTATCCAGATGCAAAAAGTGAAAATGGAGCCGACGAGGACATAGTCGCGCTCACGCGGTTCATTTGGCGGCTGGTTGGAATAGATGATGATGCCGATGCCCGTGATGATGAATAGTGCCAGCAGGCCGAGGGCGTCTTCCGAGCGGTTCTTGAAATGGAACAACAGCCCCAGAATGCCGAATAGCAGCGGCAGGAAAAAGTAATGGTTCCGGGCTTGGGTGTTGGCCATGGACTCTGGCAGTTTGTCCATCTTATAAAGCCGGGCTTCGTCAATGAATTTAATGCCCGATTCCCAGTTTCCACTCGATTTGTCCCATGAGTAATACCCCTGCGAGCCGTTTTGGCGGCCGACAAAATTCCAGAAAAAGTAGCGCCAGTACATCCAGCCCAACTGATATTTGAACATGAATTCGAGGTTGTCGGCGAAATTGAGCGAACCGGAGGGTTTGTTCACCCAGGCGCGGTATTTTTCGGGCCGGTCCTGTGTGTCGTCGCCCATGCGCGGGAAAAACTGCTTGTCGCTGTTGTTGTATTCGTAAGACAGTTTCTCATCGGTGATTTCGTAGCGCTCCACTTTTTTGCCATTTACCTCGGTGACAACCTGGCCATAGCGCTCTTCTATTTTGTTGCTGATGGGGCTGGCTTCGAAGTTTGGGCCATATAGCAAAGCCCGTTCGCCGTATTGCTCCCGGTTGACGTAAGATAGTAGCCGGATGGGGTCGGATGGGCGGTTCATGTTGATGGGGGTGCCTGCACTGGCCCTCACCACAATAACTCCTATGGTGGAAAATCCGACCACCGACATCATGGCGCTTACCACCAATAATTCGAGGATGTGCCGGTCCGTCCTTCGGAAGGCATAACGGAAAGCCAGTGCTGCTGCGGGCACCACCAAAACAGCCCACCATTGAAAAGCAAAAACGCAGAACAGCACGGAAGCAATAGCCAAGCCTATCAGGTCCGATTTTTTCTCTTTTTGCGTATAGCGTATGCCAAAGAAGAAGATGGAAATAATGACCAGCAGTGTTGGCACAAAGCCGGAATGGAAAGGCAGACCCAAGCCATTCACCGTGAACAATTCCATTTGCCGCCACAATTTTGCAAGGCCGGTGATGACCAACGATTGCATGGCCACAATGGCCACTACACCAACCCCTGCCGCAGCTACCATGCCCAGGAAACTGTGGTTTTTGTATTTTTTGAAATAGTAAAACAGCGCCAAAGCGGGAAAGGTGAGCAAACTCAAAAGGTGAACTCCGATGGACAGCGCCGCCAGGTACACCACGAAGACGAGCCAGCGGTCGTTCTTCGGCTCGTCGGGCAGGTTGTACCATTTCATCATGGCCCATAGGGTGAAGCAGGTGAAAAACGTGGACATGGCGTACACCTCACCTTCCACAGCCGAAAACCAAACCGAAGTGGCGAAGGTCATCGCCAAACCAGCAGCGATACCGGCACCTGCCAACGCCAATTTTTGAGCGGCATCTGGTTTTCCCGTCCGGCCTACCAAGGCGTTTTTGCCTAAAATGATGGTGACCCAGCAGAGAAACATGGCACCGAATGCCGTGCAAACCCCCGACATGACGTTCACCGCAAAGGAGATATTTTCGGGGTGTGCCACGGTGTCGGTCAGCATTTCTGCCACCCAGATAAACATCCGCCCCACAATCATGAACAGTGGCGCTCCCGGTGGGTGCACCACTTCCATTTTATATGCTCCGAGGATGAACTCTCCGCAATCCCAAAGGCTGCCTGTTGATTCGGCAGAAAAGAAGTAAACGGTGGCGGCGATGGCAAATACCAGCCAGCCGGATAT
>SCUG01000471.1 GCA_004297645.1 Saprospiraceae bacterium
TTCCGATCTGGAATGTGTTTTAGTTAGCCGGCGGCTCCGGCAACGGCATATCAGAATTGAAACTTTCCGCTGCCACCTTCCATTTTCCGTCGGCCTGCCTTTTCCAAATCTCTAAATAATTCCCTTTTTCAATCACGTTGGTTCCGGTCGAGTCGCTCACGGACATTTCAAAAGTCCCGATGGTATAGCCCATGTCGCCGGAGGCTTCCACTTTGACGGGGGCCCATTTGACCTTAAATCCGGGCGTGGCAAACATTGGCTCAACTATTTTGCGGATGGCTTCCATGCCGGTTGCCAAAGGGGCATTGGGCGCCAACACGATTTCGTCGTTGAGCAGGTAAGAATAGTACCCGGTGGAATCGTCGTATTGCCCGGCTTCGGTGACTTTCGACCAATCCAGGTCGGCTTGGCGGATGGCAGCCTCATCGGCCAGATGGGTGTCGGCGGCGGGCTGGTTGCAGGCGAGCAGAAATGCGAATGCGAAAATTGAAATGAGTTTCATTTTGAAAGTTGTTTAGGAAAGATTAGAAAATAAGTATCCGCTCAACATTCAAAGGTAGCGCTTCGAGCGGCCGGGTTTTTCCCGACTAAATGTCGGGAGGCGGTTTCAAGTACGAAAACCTATCCCGGCATTTAGTCGGGAAAAACCCGGCCGCTCGAAATTACCAGCATTTCTGAGGGGCTATCTATTTCATTTGTTGAAAATCATCCACGCCCCTGAAGAATGTGATTTTTCCATTCACCACTTTGAAATGGTGGGTGTAGGTGGAGGTGAAATTTTTCTTGGAAGCCAAGTCTTCAAATTCTGTGTCAACGAGGATAAACACATCGTCCCCGTCTGCCACGAACCGGGTCGGTTGGAATTTAGCGTACTTGACTTTGGAACCGAGTTCCTTGAAAAAATTACCAACTCCCTCTTTGCCGTTGAACATACGGGCCTTCGTGTCGAACACCCTGTCTTCGATGTCAAACACCACCTTGTCGTCGCACATTTCCAGCAAACCGGGGATGTCGCCTTTTCCAAATTTATCATACGCAGCCATGACGGCCTGCGTGGCGGGGTTCGTCATCGAGCCGTAGCCGATTTGCCGGAGAGGTTCACCAACGTTGGTGATGGTGTGGCTGATGGCTTTGCCTCCGGCATTTATTTCCACCACATCGGCATCGTCGAATTTGATGGTTTTGCCAGTTGGCGGGATGCCCATGAAGGCGCCTGTGTGCGTGCCGGTAACGGACATCCGCAGCAGGTAGCGGTTGTTGCCTGCCGGGGCGATATCGTTGATAACGAGTTTAAAATCGGGGAAACCAGCAGTGAACTGTTTGTACAATTCGATGGCCTTCTGAACGCCAACGGTTGGGGTAGGCGCCACGTTGACGTCCGTGTAATTTTCATCGCAAAGGGCAGCGAAGGCGTCCCAATTGCGCTGGTTGAGCGCCTCGTAGGCGGCCTTGATGTTGGCGATATTTTTCTCCGCGTTCGGGTCGCCAGCCTGGTTGCAGGCGCAAAAAAGGGTAAGTGCGAAAATTGAAATGAGTTTCATTTTGAAAGCTGTTTAGGAAAGATTAGAAAATAAGTATCCGCTCAACATTCAATGGTAGCGCTTCGAGCGGCAGGGTTTTTCCCGACTAAATGTCGGGAAAAACCGGCCGCTCGAAAATGACTACCTTTTTGAACGGCTACCCGGATTTTATAAACTGACATGACGCACCTGCCCTGGCGAGGCATATCGTACGTGACATCAGTCATTAAAAAGGCCAGGTTCATTGTTCCTTGCCCCAAGCCGCCAGCCCTTTCTGAAGGTCGTCGCCATTCATGACGGGATTAAATGTTACCCCGGCATGGAAGCCATGGAACAAAGGCTCTGCAATGGCTGGTAGGTCAGACAGGTCTTTCATGTCGAAAAAGATGAACACCGTGCGGTTGCCATTTTCGGTGGTAAAATAGGCGGCTTCGGCTTTGGTCCGTTGGAGTGTGGCCTGGATGATTTTGCCCAATGAGCCGTCGGCGATGGCTTTGTTGCCCTGCTCGACCGGAATGGAAACTTTTAACATGGTACGCATAGTCTAAAAGAATTTGTTGGCAACCTGGGGATTTATGATTTCGAATTAACGATTTCGGCCAGCCGCAAATGAGTTGCGAATTGGCTAAATCCAAAACCCCCGGGGGTTGCCAGGTGAATGATAAGAATAGTTGAAAAGGAACAGATTGCATGTACTGGAGGGCCTCAGAATTGACTCATCGCGTCCAGCAAATCAGCAGCCGGAAGCCCGCCGGCCCGCCACATCCATTTTCGATGACGGCGGGCCTTTTTCAGTTTTTTCCCATTGGCATTTGAATGCCGAGCTGGGCCATCATGGCCGAGCCATCCTGAACGGCCCAGTGCTCTGCGGCCTTGCCCGTCTTGTCAAACCGGACGATGTCCACATCGTACACCATGAATGATTTCCCGGTGGCAGGCATGCCGGCAAATTCGCCGGTGTTGGTGCCGCCCATGGTGAGGTAAACCATCACGAAATCATCCTGGGCGACGAAGCGGATTGGGGTCACTTTGATGTCGGAAAAACCGGCAAACATGCCCTTGACAAAAAGTTCGAGCAATGGGTACCCGCTCAATCCGGTTTGCTCCGCCATGCCGGGGGGCAGGGCGTGGTCCATGAAATCATTGGCACACAGCGCCTTTATTTTGTTCAAATCACGGGCGTTGAAGGCATCGTAGAAAGCGGAGCAGGCCGCTTTGTTTTGGGCGGGCGTTTGCGCCAGCGTGGCGTTTGCGTTAAAAAAAGCAACGAGAAAAAGCAGTGCGAAGAATTTAAAGAAAGATTTCATTGTGAGAAGAGTTTAGTTTTAAAATGGCTTTCATTTGGCCTATCCGGCTGTTTCAAACCAATTACGAAGTGGATTGGAATTTGGATTTCGAGCGGATTATTTTTTTACCTTTGGCCATTCCAACCATTGAAAAGCCTTGCGTTTTAGGAGGTTGTAAGCTGCCATTGTATGTCAATCGCAACTCAGGACATGGAACTTGTCGAACTGCTGAAAGCAGAAAATAAGGAGGCATTTGCCGTCCTTTACGACAGCTATGCGGCGCTGCTTTTTGGCGTGATCGTGCGGATAGTGAAGGACAGCGTGGATGCCGAAAACCTGCTGCAAGATTGTTTCATCAAGGTTTGGCAATACGCCGCCAAGTACGACCCCGAAAAGGGCCGGCTGGCTACCTGGCTCATCAACATCGCCCGCAACACCGCCATTGATTTCACGCGCTCGAAGTATTTTTCTCAAAAACGAAAAAACCAAAATCTCGAAAATCTCGTATTGACGGAACAGGCGGCTTCCATCCAGACCCTGCCTGTGGAGACATTGGGCTTGCGCCAAATAGTGGAAAAGCTGACCCCGGCCTACCGCCGTATCATCGAATGGATGTATTTTGAGGGCTACACCCAGCAGGAAATTGCCGGTAATTTTGGCATCCCGCTTGGCACGGTCAAAACCCGCACTCGCTTAGCTTTGAAGGAACTGAGGAATTATTATAGAGGTGACACCTTTTTATAGAGGTGACACCTTTTGAAAAGGTGTCACCTCTGACCAAATACCCGAACAGATTTTGAGTAAAAAAAACGACATATCGCTCGACAAAATCCGGGACTGGCTGACCGGAAACCCGGAGACCCCGCCGTCAGAGGAGGATATTCTTCAATCGGAGGAAGCCCTCCTCCAGTTCGCAAAAGCCCATGCCCTGGCGCCTCCTGCCAGCCTGCGTGATAAAATTTTGGAGAAAATCAGCACCCTCCACCAACAAAAAAGACAGCGCCGGTCCATCAGCCCCGGCGCCCCCCCCATGCTCGGCGATTCCCCGAATTGGCTCGACTGGGCCGGGGCCGTCGCCGGCATCGAACCGCCACCCGATTTTGAAAACCTCCACCTCCACCCGCTCGTGTCGGACGAAAGGCGGGAGCTTTTTGTCGCCTGGGTGAAAGAATACGTGGAAGAGGAGGTGCATTATGACCTGCTGGAGAGCTTCCTCATTCTGGAAGGCAGTTGCGAATGTACCATCACTGACGAAAGCGGGAATTGCCGCATCGTCAGGCTGGGCCAGGGCGGTTTCATCACGATGCAACTTGGGGAAACCCACCATATCCGCATCACCTCGCCACAGCCCGTCAAGGCCATTCTGGAATGGGAAAAACTGGCGGCGTAGCCTCGCAGTGGGCAGGTTTTCATTTCCCAAAAAGCGGCGTAAGTTTGTAGAAACAATCAAAGCGTATGCAGACGATAGAAATCCGCAAAGGCCTAAGCATCGGTGTTGACGAAATGGTGGACGGCGCCTCCAAAATGGAAACTTCGTCCTTGGAACAGTTCGTGGCCAAACTTGAAAACCTTTTGGCCAACCGCAAGGTGAAAAACCCCTCCCGCCGTGAACGGGAACTGCTGGCCAAAATCAATCAAAAACTTCCCGAACTTACCCAATCCCGCTATGACTTCCTGACCGCCAAACTCCAGGATGAAACCATTACTGCCAAAGAACACAAGGAACTCCTGAAACTTATCGAAATCTCTGAACAGCACAATGCTGAATGGTTGGAAGCACTGGCCGGGCTTTCTCAACTCAGGGGCGTTCACTTTGAAGAACTGATGCGCCAACTTGGCATCCCACCACAACATTCAAAAGCCTGATGAAAATCCACCCGCCTGAAAATTGATACCCCAACTGCTGTCTTACTGTAAACAGCACTGAAAAGCCATCTTTTAAATTGTAAAAACGGTATCCTCTCATAAATGAATAGTAATCCTCTCAAAATGCGCGGTTCCTTCGAGCGGCAGGGTTTTGAACCCTGCATTTCCGAACCGGAAACGCAGGGTTCAAAACCCTGCCGCTCGAAGCACTACCATCATTTTTTGAACGGATACTATTTATCTTCTCTCACC
>SCUG01000472.1 GCA_004297645.1 Saprospiraceae bacterium
GTTACCGAAATATATGGCCCCGAATCTTCGGGCAAAACCACCCTTGCCATACACGCTATTGCTGAATGCCAGAAAGCCGGAGGCATCGCCGCATTTGTCGATGCTGAGCATGCTTTTGACCGGACTTACGCTGAGGCACTTGGCGTTGACACGGAAAACCTGCTCATTTCTCAGCCCGACAATGGGGAGCAAGCTTTAGAAATTACGGAAAATCTCATTCGCTCCGGAGCCATTGACATCATCGTCATAGACTCGGTAGCTGCACTCGTTCCCCGCAGTGAGCTGGAAGGCGAAATGGGCGATTCCCAAATGGGCTTACAGGCACGCCTCATGTCGCAGGCCATGCGGAAACTTACCGCTGCCATTGGCCGCACAGGCTGCACCTGTATCTTCATCAACCAATTGCGGGAAAAAATCGGGGTGATGTTCGGCAACCCAGAGACAACGACGGGCGGAAACGCTCTGAAGTTTTATGCTTCCATCCGGTTGGATATTCGCCGCAACGGGCAGGCACTGAAAGACAAAGAAGGTAATGTAGTGGGCAACCACGTCAAGGTGAAAGTGGTGAAAAACAAAGTCGCTGCGCCCTTCCGTGTTGCCGAGTTTGACATCATGTACGGGGAGGGCATCTCGAAAGCCGGTGAGATAGTTGACATGGGCGTCGACTTAGAAATCATCCAAAAAAGCGGCGCTTGGTACAGCTATGATGAAGCCAAAATAGCCCAAGGCCGGGATGCCGCAAAGACGTTCTTGATAGACAACCCGGAGGTCGCTGCGGAAATCGAGAAGAAGATAAAAGAAAAAATCAGCACCTCACGCATAAAGGTCTCTGCCGAAACCGAAGATGACGAATAAGCACTTTCCCTTTTGCTTAGGTTTCGCTGCATCCCGAATTTCCATTGAGTTTGAAATTCGGGATGTTTTTATGCCATCTCCTTTTCAAAAATACTGGCTGGAATTTTTTTCTAAAAAACATCCATCATGCTTCAGTTTTGTTTTTCCCCATTCCCCAACCTCACTACGAAAAGGCTTCAGCTTAGAAAAACCGAACTTAGTGATGCCAACACTCTTTTTCTTCTTCACTCGAACGAAAAAGTGATCAAATACTTAGACCGGCCCAAACGAACGGAGCAAGAAGTGGTGGCACTGACCAAAAGTATCATCGAAGACACGGATAACAACGAGAGCATCATGTGGGTCATACTGCTCAAAGGCCACTCTGAATTCATCGGGAATATTGGTTTTTGGCGCATTAAAAAAGAGCACCACCGGGCAGAAGTTGGTTACATACTATCACCGGAGCATTGGAATGCGGGCATCATGTCGGAGGCCATGCACGCCGTTTTAAATTATGGTTTCGGTGTGATGAAACTTCACAGTGTGGAAGCAAATGTAAACCCGGACAATACAGCCTCAATTAAAGTGTTGAAAAAGCAGGGATTTAAGCAGGAGGCTTATTTCAAAGAAGATTATTACTTTGACGGCCGCTATTTAGACAGTGCAATTTATTCGCTGCTCTGTCATGACTTCATCACCAAATAAATGACCAAACATGATAAATGTGAGGTCGTTCCGGGCTTTAGAGCTTGTTGGGGATTTAGCTTCCGGTAAAAAAACGCCTCTTTTTTGATGATACTGCGTTGAAAAAATAGTCACTTAGGAACGATAATTAAATAAAGGTACAAATCAAGCGGCGATTCGGTAAGACAACTCAGGGATTTTAGGGTGTTGCTGGATTCGAGAAAAGTCAATTTTTGCCTTTTCCGTCTTGATACCAATTTCAAGGTGTTTATCAAGGATTCTGACGTTGACTTTCAACCCGGCATCTGTGCTTGTTTTTTCAATAAGTTCTGTGACAATTTTGTAAGTAACTTTGAAAAAATAACTTCTCAGGGTTAGTCTTGAGCGGGCGGGTTTTGAAACCCGCCATTCTATTACTTTCTAAACCGCGGGTTTCAAAACCCGCCCGCTTGAAAGTGAGAAGTTATTGTTTTGCCGTTCCTAACCTGGCGAAGCCAGAACCAAAAGGGAAAAATATAGTGGTAGATTTCGGACATGAAAAATGAATTTATTATCAAGCACGAATCAGACATAGCAGGGTCTTTGTCCTGTTTTGACCGCATCATCATCAAAGGCACCCTACCTTTGGTAAGTTTCGCCAAAGGCATGGGCGAGCTTTCTACTAAAGGCAGGCGTGTTGTTCAAAGACTATGCGAAATTTGCCGAAGCGCTAACGCTGGACCTGCGACAACAAACCATCGCTTTGGCAGCCAAAGAGGGAGTGACGATAGAATTTGTCTCTTCCCCAAAGGTGCGCAAAGAGGACTTGATAAAGAAGGTGCTTGACCAAAGGGGCTACGTACGCTCCCGGCTTGGTGCATATTCTGTCGGCGATGGAAACCTGCCCCAGCTACCAATACCGTTTTGACAAAGCCAGCGGCAAGTCCTATCTCAAGCAAGGCACCACCAAATGCCTGCACTATTATTTCTACTTCATAGACGAACTGTTGGGCCTGGGCTACCTGCGGGTGCCGACCTATCCGCCTTTTAGTCTGCAAGCCTATTTCAACGGTCACAACTGGCTGGTGAACAAGTTGGACGGGCAGGGCCTCTCTTGCGCGCTGGAGGACAATGCCTTTACCCACATCAGCGACTACACAGCGGCACAAAAAATAGCCGGCGCTTTGGACGTGCAGCAGTTGCACAAAAAGTTCGACGAGCTTGCCCTGAAATTTTGCCCCCTTACAAGACCTTTTCGCAGACTTACCACTGGAGCATTATGCAAGTGGAATACGCCACCGACATCGTCTTCAAAGATGACAAAAGCCTCCGCCCGGTCTATGAAGCGCTGCTCCGCTTAGTCATGCTAACAGTGATGCCGGATGACGTGGCGGTCTTTCTGGGGCGAAAAGGCATACACGGGCGCAACAACCAGCCGGTGGAAACAACCCTGAAAACCCGTCAGATGGGGCAGCGCATCAAGCACCGCATGGGGTCGGGTTCCATCAAAATCTACGATAAATTCTCAAAGGTCCTTCGCATTGAGACCACCACCAATAACACCACAGAATTTCGTCACTACCGAAGCGTAGTACATCGGGATGGCAGCAAGACCTCCAAGGTCGCCCCCGTCGTAAAAAACATTTATTCCCTCAAAGACCTCATTCCCATTTTTAAAGGGTGCAACAGCCGCTACCTCACTTTCCTCTCCGCCTTCGAGCCGCCTTTGGCCGGGCAAAAACGGCTCGAAAAAATCACGGAGACCACCCAGGCAAACAAGCGCTCCTACAAAGGCTTCAACTTCTTTGACAAAGAAGATGAATGCCTGATGCTCAGTGTTGCCAAAGGTGATTTCACCATCAGGGGTTTTCAGAACAAAGACCTGAAAAAATTGCTGCCCCCAAAAAGCAGCGGACAAGTTTCCAGATTGATTGCCCGGATGAAAGTCAAAGGATTGCTTAAAAAAGTCGCAGGAACATACA
>SCUG01000473.1 GCA_004297645.1 Saprospiraceae bacterium
CCGAAATCCTGGTATGGATAGCGCTCGAACTTGATGTTCACATTTTGGCCTGTCTGCACTTTTCCACTGCCTTTAGCTGGCAGTTGCACCTGTCCGATGAATTTGTTGTCCGGGCTGTTTGGAATGATGACCATCAGCTCGTCGCCGATTTTCTTGAATTGCCGCTCCGTAAAATCGGAGTAAAATGAAACCTCTCCGGCAGCCGGTGCCACAACAAGGAAGTCATCTTTCCACTGATGAATGAACGTTTTAAGGTTGCTCAGGCTCTGTTTTAGTTGGAATATTTTGTCTTTAACGCCGGATTGTTGTTGCAATTGAAGCTCTAAAATTTTGGCTCTTGTGTTTGAAATTTCCTCCTGCTTACCGGCAATTTCAATTTCCAGATTTTCTTTCTCTGAGACCTTTTCGCTCAACTTTCTATTCGTTTCAAAAAGACCCGGAGATTCTTTTTCATTTGTGGAATCTGCATACAGCTGATGCCTCGACCTGTAGTCCTTGTCAAGTGCTACAATGTCTTGATTAAACTTACTCTTCCTTGTTTCCATCGCCTGGATGGATATATTCAATTGCCCAATATGCTGCTCCAGGCTTCGTATAGCTGCCACGTCGGTGTTGTTGCTGACAGAAAACGGCAAGTATTGAAATGCACTCACAAAACTGGAATAAGCCGGAGAAATTTCTCCCACTTTCAGATTTACGTTCGGCTGGTAAGACCTCAGTGACTCGAGGTCAAATTCACTTAATTTGTCCATCTCTTGCTCCAATTGCAGCACATCTTCCACCTCTGCATTGGAATTGAATACCGCCAATATTTGGTCTTTTACAACCGTGTCTCCCTCAGTTGCGCACACCTCCAACAGATAGCCTGAATGCGGAGAAATGACGGGCACTGGCGGGTCGAGGGTCGTTAGCAACAGGTCGCCTTTCACCGTTTCAGGGTATTTGACAAAAACCCCGGCCAACGTGAAGAGCACCAATACACCCATGATGATGAAGGTACTTAAAATCCAGACCCGGCTGGGTGTCTTGCCGAGAATTTCACGCACCTCCGTGCTTAGATACTCATTGTTTTGTACCTCCATTTTCAAGAAATTTTAGAAACTCAGTTTTCTTGCTTTTCCGGGAAAACCCATGCTGTAAAATCGGTAGGATTCGAGTCCCCGTTGCCACCTTTCACACCCGCAAAACCTTGGGCATCTTCCCTTGGCCGCAGATTTGGGGCGGTCATGTGAATGACTGGGCCTGTGTCAATAGGCAAGTCCATCCGGCTGGAGATGAGGACAATTGTTTTTCCTTCAAAAGCCTTCTGAATATTTTGAAAAACGATGCGTTCACTTTCCGTATCAAGGTCATTAGTGGCTTCGTCGAGGAAAAGATAATCCGGGTTTTTATAAATAGCCCTGGCGATAAGAATGCTTTGCCGCTGTCCTTTGCTCAGACCGACGCCGCCTTCACCAATTATCGTATTAAAGCCGTCCCTGAATCTTTCCATGAATGGTAACACATTTGCGATGCGCGCCGCTTCCAGCAGGCGCTTACTTTTTATTGTTTCGCCTGAAAGTGCAATGTTGCGTGCGATGGTGTCGTGAAAGATATAACCGTCTTGGGGTACCACGCCGCAGTGTTCCAGCCATACTTCTTCCATAATGTTAGCTAAAGAAACACCCCCTAATTTCAGGATGCCCTCTTCAGGTTGAAACATGCCGAGCAAAAGGTTCAATAAAGTCGTTTTGCCGCTTCCACTTGGCCCGATGATGCGGGTAATTACGCCTCGCTCAATTGTAAAATCCAGGTTACGGATGACCCAAGGCGAATATTCCCCGTCGTACCGGAAACTTAACCCTATGGCTTCGATATCGCCTCCAACTGGTAGCTCATCTAAGGTTCCCTTCCTG
>SCUG01000474.1 GCA_004297645.1 Saprospiraceae bacterium
GCCCGCCCCGATGATGGCGACAGACTTGCCGGCCGGCTTTTTGTGCAAAAGCACATCCACGTAGCTGAGGCACTTGGGGTGGTCTTCGCCCTCGATGCCCGCCGGCCTGGCCCGGACGCCGCTGGCCACTATTACTTCAAGGAAGCCTTGCTCCATGAGGCTTTCCGCCGTTGCCTTCGTGTTCAGGTGAAGGTGGACGCCCGTCAGTTCGATTTGCCGCCGGTAGTAGCGCAGCGTTTCATAAAACTCCTCCTTGCCGGGGATGCGCTTCGCCATGTTGAACTGCCCGCCGATGTCGGCTGTCGCCTCGAAAAGGTGGACTTCGTGGCCCCGCCGGGCTGCGATGGTAGCGGCCGAAAGACCGGCAGGACCGGCCCCCACCACGGCGATTTTCTTTTTGATTTTTGTGGGCAAATAATTCAGCAGCGTCTCGTGACAGGCGCGGGGATTGACGAGGCAGGAGGCCGTTTTTCTTTTAAAAGTATGGTCGAGGCAGGCTTGGTTGCAGCCGATGCAGGTGTTGATTTCATCAGCCCTGTTTTCCATCGCTTTTTTGACAAAACCGGGGTCGGCAAGGAAAGGGCGGGCCATGCTCACCATGTCGGCGCTGCCCTCGGCGAGGATGTGCTCGGCCACGTCGGGCATGTTGATTCGGTTGGTGGTGATGAGCGGGATGCCCACCTTGCCCATCAGCCGTTTGGTGACCCAGGCGAAGCCGGCCCTCGGCACCATCGTGGCGATGGTTGGCACCCGTGCTTCGTGCCAGCCGATGCCGGTGTTGAGGAGGGTGGCCCCAGCCTTTTCTATTTCTTTTGCTAAAAACTCCACCTCCTCCCAGGTGCTGCCGTCGTCCACGAGGTCGAGCATGGAGAGGCGGTAGATGATGATGAAATTCTTGCCAACTTTTCCCCGAATTTGCCGCACGATTTCGATGGGGAAACGGATGCGGTTTTCAAAGCTGCCGCCCCACTCGTCCGTGCGTTTGTTTGTTTTTGAAACGATGAATTCGTTGATGAGGTAGCCCTCGCTGCCCATGACTTCCACGCCATCGTAGCCCGCCTCCTGCGCCAGCGCTGCGCAACGGACGAAGTCGGAGATGGTGTTTCGGACACCACGCCCGCTCAGTTTCCAGGGTTTGAAAGGTGAAATGGGCGACTGGATTGCCGACGGTGCCACCGCTAACGGATGATACCCGTACCGCCCGGCGTGTAGTATTTGCAGGCAGATTTTCCCGCCTTCAGCATGAACGGCTTCGGTAACTATACTATGTTTGCGGGCCTGCCGGGAGTTGGTCAGGCGGGCGGCAAAAGGCGCTACCCAGCCCTGCCGGTTGGGGGCGATGCCGCCGGTGACGATGAGGCCCACGCCGCCCCGTGCCCGTTCAGCGTAAAAGGCCGCCATGCGTTCGAAGCCTTTTTGGGTTTCTTCCAGGCCGGTGTGCATGGAACCCATGAGCACACGGTTGGGCAGGGTGGTGAAGCCGAGGTCGAGGGGAGCGAGAAGATGGGAAAATTTGGATGGATTCATGGTCTCACGGTTTTTCTTAACCCCGCTTTGTCATTCCCGCAGGGAATCTGTCTTGTCATGCCGGATGTCTGGAACTTTGTAAAAATCAGCAATTACGCAGGCCAAAATACCACGGTGGCGGGAGAATCAAAACCAGGAGCGTTTTATTTCTCACTAAAGTGCCTGGAGCATTCGAATTGCTCACGGCACCATGTCATGAGTAGCCCGTTGAAAAACTCATTTTGAAACGATGATTTTGCCAGCCTGTACCCGGCGGTTTTCGATTGCCGCCTTCCAAAAGTGCATCCCTTCTGCCATACTTTTCGGCGGGCAAGTCTGCGCCTGCCGCTTTCTTTTACCATAAACTTTATTAGCAATTCAGGGAAAAGTAATTACCTTCGCGCCGCACTGAAGGAATCAACGACAGAGGGAACAAAAGTTCCCTCTTTTACTTTACAGAATTTGGAAGCTTTTTTTTTAGAAGAAAAGATTTACGAACTACTTGCTGCAAAATTTCAGGAAGAAGCATTTCAGGACTGCTTCCTCGTCGAATTCAATCTTAGTGGTGGGGCACATAGGTTAGAGGTTTTCATTGACTGCGACAGCGGGCTTACCCATGAAAAATGCCGGCAAATTAGCCGCTACCTCGAATCTTACATAGACCAGGAGGGCTGGCTCGGCGAAAAATACACCCTGGAGGTGTCCTCTCCCGGCCTCACCCGCCCCCTGAAATTGGGAAGACAATACCACAAAAACATAGGCCGCAAGGTGACAGTGACACTCAACGATGGCACCACCAAAACCGGTACCCTCAAAGCTGCCAGCGACACCACCATCACCGTTGAAGAGGAAGTAACCACCAAAGAAGGCAAAAAGAAAAAAACAACGGTGGTTCAGACGGAGCTGCCTTTCGAGCGCATAAAGAAGACAATGATTGTCATCAGTTTTTGATTCGATACCCGGCACTTGCCCTTTCACCCCGCATCACAAGCCCCGGAAGGACAGGCATCAGGCATCAAGTTTTCTAAAAAGATCATGATAAATTTAGTAGATACCTTTTCGGATTTTAAATCCAGCAAAAATATTGACCGGCCAACCATGGTCAGGGTTTTGGAAGACGTATTCCGGACACTCATCAAGAAGAAGTATGGTTCGGATGAAAACTTCAACGTCATCGTAAACACCCAGCAGGGCGACCTGGAAATGTGGCGCGTACGCCAAATCGTACCCGACGGAGAGGTCACCGACGACCGCAGCCAAGTCTCCATTTCCGAGGCACTCTCGATTGACGAGAGCTACGAAACCGGCGAAGAGTGTTACGAGCAGTTGCACCTGGAAGATTTTGGCCGTCGTGCCGTACAGGCCGCCCGCCAAACCCTCATCTCCAGAATCATGGAGTTGGAGAAAGACGAAATCTACCGCAAATATGTGGAGCGCGTCGGCGACATGGTCACTGGCGAGGTAAGCCAGATTATGAAAAAAGAGTTCCTTATCGTGGACGATGCCACAGGCCACGAGTTGCTACTGCCAAAACAGGAATCCATCCGCGGCGATTTCTTCCGCAAGGGAGACATGGTGCACTGCATCATCAAGTCGGTGGAGATGAAAAACAACACGCCAGTTGTCATCGTTTCCCGCACCGATAACGCCTTCCTCGAAAAGCTACTCGAACAGGAGGTGCCTGAAATCGAAGACGGCATCATCGCCGTGAAGCGCATCGTGCGGCTGCCCGGCGAGCGGGCAAAAGTGGCCGTAGAATCTTACGACGAGCGGGTAGATCCTGTAGGCGCTTGTGTAGGCATGAAAGGCTCCCGGATTCACGGTATCGTGCGTGAATTGCGCAACGAGAACATTGACATCATCAACTTCACCTCCAACGAGAGCCTGTTGATACAACGTTCGCTGACTCCGGCCAAAGTCACCTCCATTGACCTGGACTCCGAAAACAAAAGAGCATCGGTGTATCTCGAACCCGACCAGGTTTCCCTTGCCATCGGCAAAGGTGGCACCAACATCAAATTGGCCAGCAAGCTCACTGGTTACGAAATCGACGTGTATCGCAACACTGACGAGCACGAAATTGACGACGTGGACCTCGATGAATTCACCGACGAAATCGAAGCCTGGATCATCGACGAGCTTAAACGAATTGGCTGTGACACAGCAAGGAGTGTATTGGCATTGAACAAAGAGGAACTTCTACGCCGCACCGAACTGGAAGAAGAAACGGTGGACGAGTTATTGAAAATCCTCGCTTCTGAATTTGAAGATTAATCACATGATTAGTGACAGCATAACTCGCCTTGCACCGGCCACTAATCATACACGCCAGCCTTTTGGCCGGCAATTATTATTTATCCTGAATGGAGAAACGCTTAGTAAAGGTAGCGCAAGAATTAAATGTAGGAACCTCCACTATTGTAGAGTACCTCAATAGCCATGGCTTTTCTGTTGAAAACAAGCCAACTTCCAAGTTGACGGAAGAAATGGAAGCCCTTTTACACTTGGAATACTCCAAGTCCATCGCCATCAAAGAGCAAGCCGACCAACTCACCATTGGCATGCGCCAAGGTGCTAAAAAAGAGCCGGAGGTCAAACCAAAAACTCCCCTCACACCTTCTGCCTCGTCACTACTCTTTAAGAAACCCGACCTGTTTAAAAAAGCCCCAATTTTCAAAAAAGAAGAACCTACCCCACCACCCCCTGCTCCCCCTGCCCCCCCTGCTCCGAAAGAACAAGTGGAAGCCACACCGGAAGTGGTGGAAAAACCCAAAGATGAATCCCCTGTCAAGGGCGTCGAACTGGACAATAAGGGGATGCCCGTTCCGCAAAAAGAAGAAAAACCGCAAGAACCTGCTCCCCCTGCTATTGAGGAAGATGTACCCAGCACCGGCAACAAAACAAAGGACGAGGCTGAGGCTTCGGAAGACACCGCCCTGAAGCCCATTGCCGGAGAACCCGAAGCTAAAAAAAACAGGGACGAAAAACCTGTCATTGCAAAGCCCGAAGCCAGGGAAGAAGAACAAACCCCGGGAAAATATAAACCCGAATCTGAGCGGCCCAAAGAAAATAAGAAAAAGCCCAGGGTAACAGAGGTTGACGATGACT
>SCUG01000475.1 GCA_004297645.1 Saprospiraceae bacterium
CAGGCTTATTGTAAGCCCGGCTTTTCGCTACTCTGGAACTTAAAGACTTGCAGCGGGCCATCATTGTTGGCGACCAAAACGAGGTGGCCTTTGCCGCCTCCAAGAGCGAGGAGTTTCACATCTTTCACATTGCCCGGGGCAAAAAATCCGCTTTGCCGGATGGTCAATGGCACGAAAGTTCCATCGCCCACACCTTTCATTACAAGGCCATTCCCGGCGTCGTATCGCGGTATCTCCGGTTCGGTGTCGTACATATTGCCGGCGATGAGCAGGTCCGTTTTCCCGTCCGAATCGAAATCGAAAGGAATGATACCTTCTATCGCAGAAAATTGGGCTTCAATGGGCAGGGGCTTGGTTGTGAACTTGCCTCCTTCGTTCAGCAAAATGAGCGACTCGAAAGTGGCAGCTTGCAGGTGGAGCGATTCGCCGAGGTCTTTCTTGCCATAAATTTCCTCTAAGCTGGCATTGGCAAAATCGCGGTAGCTCAGGATTTTGCGTTCGAGATACGGCATTTGCCTCACCGAATATTCGAGGCCTTTGGTGGGCACGAGTTTGCCTTTGTAATAGTTGGCCATCACGACATCAGTGGTGCCGTTTTTGTCGAAATCGCTGGCAAAAACGTGAAGTGGCTGGGTAGCCGAAACTTCGAACTTGGTGTTCCGGCCCACGTTGCCGGCGATGAGGTCCTGGTCGCCGTCGCCATCCACATCAGCAGCAGCGAGGCTTTGCCACCAGCCGGTCAGGTCAGCGGTGCCGTATTGTTTCGAGGCATCCTTCAGTACTCCATTATTATTGAGAAAAATCTGGATGGGCATCCATTCACCCAATACTACGAGGTCGGGCCATGTGTCATTATTCAGGTCTGCCCATAGGGCGTCTTTTACAATTCCGGGGGAGACTAAGTCCGGAGCGGCTTCCTTTGTAACGTCCAGGAATTTATAGTGGTCATTTTTCAGAATGTAGCTGCGGCACGGGTACGGGTACCGGCCGGGAACGGCGGCACCACCTACAAAAATATCGAGGTCGCCATCTTTATCGAAATCGGCTGCTTTTGCGCAATTGCTGCTTTGCAGCATCTCCGGGAGGGCGTTTTGCACTTTGAAGTACTTGCCTTCGCCGGGGCTTACGTAGAGGCGGTCTTGCAAGTGGCCGGCATCATTCTGAAACTCTCCACCGCCGCCGCTGGCGAGGTACAGGTCGGGCACACCATTCATGTCTGCATCGAAAAACAAAGGCGCCATATCTTCGCAAAGCGCATCCATTTGCCAGGGTTGGGCTTCCGCCTTGCGAAAGGTGGCATCGGTATTTTGGAGGAAAAGCTCACCGCTTTGGGAAGCGGCGCCTCCTATGAAAAAATCCTCCAACCCGTCGTTGTTCACGTCGGCCACCCCGATTTTTGGACCTGGGTGCGACTGCTTGTGCGGGATGAGAATTTCTCTGGCAAAATCGTCGTACTTGTTTTCTTGATGAACGAAGGCTACACCGATGGTCTTTGGGTCAATTTTTTTGAAAGGAGGGGGCATCACTGAGGCTGCTGATTTTTTAAAAGGCACAGCGCTGCTATGGTCAATGACGAGGGTCTGATTGGCAGCAACATTTTTCAACAGGGAAACAAGGCCATCGGGCCAGAGAACCTCCAGGCTGTCCACCGTTTTCACCTTGTCAAGTCCAAAGTGTACCAATGGCTCGACGGCCGAAGCATAACCGCGTGTGTTCATCAATTCACCTGATTGGAGGGCAGTACCGTAATGTATGGTGACTTTGGCGCAAGCTGTCAATTTCCCTTTTAGTTTTACTACGAGGTAATTTCCACGTTGCAGCTCAACGGCGTTGTTTCGATAAACAAAGGCTTCGCCGTCAATATTATTCATCACCAAATCCAAATCACCGTCCTGGTCGAGGTCGGCATACGCTGCTCCATAAGAATAGGCTGGCTGGCCGAGGCCCCAGGATTTTGCCATATCGGTGAAAGTAAGGTCGTGGTTGTTGCGATAGGCCACATTGGGCAGCTTTATTTCGGGCATCATCGCATACAAATCCTTGCGAAACTCATTGGGCACGGTGCCATTATGGGCTTTCTTATTAATATTCATGGCTCGCATAAAATCGCCGTCCATGGCATAGCGCCGGAAGCCGTTGGTAACGAGATAATCCTTGTAACCGTCCTGATCGAAATCGGCAAGCAGGGCGGCCCAGCTCCAATCGGTACGGAGTACGCCGGCAAGGCCGGCAATGTTGCTGTATGTACCGTTGCCATTGTTCAACTGGAGGGCATTGAACATATACTGCACAGGGTAGCCGAGTTGATCCACATAATAGTTAAATGCCTCGATGTCCATGATGTCCATGATGGTATTGTTGCGCACATGGTCGTTGGGGGGCATATCCAAGACGGCGATGTCGAACAGGCCGTCGTTGTTGATATCTGCAATGTCGCAGCCCATTCCAGAAAAAACAGTATGACGCGTCATTTCCTTCATTTTATCGGTAAAGGTGCCGTCGCCATTGTTGATGTACATGAAATCGGGTACCGAATAATCATTGGCCTGGTAAACGTCTGGCCAGCCATCATCATTTATATCGCTTACAACCAGACCCAGCCCAAAACCATATTGCAGCATACCCGCCTCTTCTGTTACTTTCACGAATTTTCCGCCATCATTTCGGAACAAATTACTACTGGCCTCCATCAGGTTGTTCTTGTCTTTTAAATCCTCGAAGACTAAGGCATACATCACGCGAACATATTTAGATTCGTTCATGACAAAACAGTCAAGGTCTCCGTCTTTGTCGTAATCGAAAAAAGCTGCTTGTGTGCTTTGATTGCCATCGTTCAGTCCATACTCTGTAGCTTTTTCAGAAAAAGTAATACTACCTCCGGAGGCTCCATTATTTATAAGCAGCAAATTTTGCCGACGAGCCGGGTTCCCGCCAGGACCAGATTGGCACACGTAAATATCCAGCCATCCATCGCCGTTGACATCGGCCATAGTAACTCCTGTTGACCATATCTTATGTTCGTTGATGCCGGCTTTAGTGGAGATGTCTTCAAACTGGAAATTTCCTTTGTTCAGGAACAGCTTGTTTGGAACTTGATTTCCGGTTAAAAACACATCGGGCAGGCCATCGTTGTTCACGTCTCCGACGGCAACTCCTGCGCCGTTGAAAAAGTGATAATACGACAGGACGTTGTCTTCTTTGTAAATGTTTTCTGTCAAAACATTCTTGAAGTCAATGTGGGTCGTTTCCGATGGCAATAGTGTGAACAACGGCTCTTGCTCCCCAGGCTCATCCGATGGAGCTGCACAGGAATTGCAGAGGAGGAAAATAAATGCCGGAAGATAGGTGAAGGCAAAGAGCGGGGAGGAGATAAAAACCCTGAAGTGCATCATGTGATATCTGCTGTTTATTAGGAAAAACTTTGTCAGACAAAATCCCGGCTTTGTACGTACAAGCAAATAAGTATGTTGCTTCCAATGACGGCCGTTCATTGCCCCCGGCTCGGAAGGGAAGTTGCAAAGAATAGATGCATTACGGTATTTGCCTAAAGGTTTTCATGAAGGCCCTACATCTTATTTGCCGAAGTAAATATCCGGCCCCAGTTGATGCCATTGAACATATTGCCGTTTTTCGTGGAAAACCAGATGAACAGCGGCTTTCCAACGATGTGGTCTTCAGGCACAAACCCCCATACCCGGCTGTCTTCGGAGTTGTGACGGTTGTCCCCCATCATCCAGTAATAGCTCATCTTGAAAGTGTAAGTGGTGGCCACTTCTCCGTTGATGAAGATTTTGCCCTCTTTCACCTCCAGTTTGTTGCCCTCGTAAATAGTGATGATGCGTTCGTAAAGGGAAATATTTGCCGGGCTGATAGCTACGGTTGCTCCTTTTTTGGGAATGTAAACCGGCCCGTAGTTGTCCACCGTCCAACCCGGGAAATGCGCTGGGTCGTGGGGAAAAAGATTCAGGTTGGGCATGTTTTGCCGGGGGTCCACCTCCACGTGAATATCTGGGCCAAGGCTTTTTATTTTTTCCACTTGTTCGGCATTCAGGTGAAAAATGCCATCGGCCGGGCTGCATTCCGTGGGGGCAAGATTGACGCCCCACTCTTCGAGTTTACTCATGTTGATAGCGCCTGATGCCGAACTTACAATATACCTAAACTGCATGTTCCTGGCATTCTTTGCTGGTTCGCCATTGATGTAAACCTGGCGGGCTTTTACCTGCAAGCTATCGCCCGGCAACCCCATGCACCGCTTGATGTAGTGGTCTTTTTTATCAATAGGGCGGCACACCAATTCTGCCTGCCCGCTTTTCACCTGCATGTAGCGGTCGGGGGTCATCGCACCCCGCCGGAAATCGTTGATGCTGTAAGTCCTTTCGGGAAACACATACACGCTGTCGCCCTCCGGGTAATTAAATACCACCGGGTCGTACCGTTTTACCGGAGTGAGGGCGGGCAACCTGTAAAAAGGGAGGTTGGGTTCGGCGATGTAACTTTCGCCACCGATGATAGGAACTCGGTTATGGAGAAGTGGCAGCATCAGCACAGTCTTTGGGGTGCGGATACCATAGTGTGCCTTGCTCACAAAAAGAAAATCGCCGACTTTGAGCGAGCCTTCCATGGAAGAAGTGGGAATGGTGTAGGCCTCGATGAGAAACATGCGGATAAATGCCGCTGCAAAAACGGCGAAAATGATGGCTTCGGCCCATTCTCTTGTGGGCGATTTTTTATAGGGATTTTGCCGCAGGAGCTTCTGAAACTCCCGGCCATTGTTCCCTTGCTTAGCCTGCTCCATTTTGGCTATGTACTCTTTTTCCAATGCCAGGGTAGGGCCCAGGTATTTCTCCTCCTTTTTTGCACCAAGCATGAAAAATATTGCCGGTGAATAAATGACGGCAATGGCGCTGTGCCAAAAACTGTATTTCCCAAAACTGCGCACCATATCTACACAAAGCCCCACAAAAAAGAAGATGTTGACAATGGGCACCAAGAGCCACGCTGCATGCGCTCCTTTTCTTCCCACCAATCTGGACATCACGATGAAATTCAGGCCGGGCACGAGGGCTTTCCATCCCGGCTCGCCGGCCTTCTCGAAAACCTTCATCAGGCTAATGCTGAACAAAACATAAGAGGCTATCAGAAAAATCAATATTTCCATTGAAAAAAAATTAGGGTTTTGAAAATTGAAAACGCGTAGGTTGCACCATCGCAAAAGCGCCGCTTTCACAGGCCTTCCGGCCCAAACTGCAAACCGGCGGGCAAATATAATTTAAATTGAAGGCCTGGGAGGCTGTTGGAAAGATAAACTGAAGGCCTCATTCGACGTAACCCTCGATGTAGAGTTTTTCCGCCCCCTGCTGCCCCGTAAAATAGACGGCTATTTTTTTGCGGAAGTAGCCAGTCTTGCGGGCATCATAGGTGATTTGAATGACACTCGTGTCGCCATTGGCGACCATTTCTTCCGACCAATCCGGCGTGGTACAACTGCAAGTTGTCCGGACATTGTCGATGGTGAGCATTTCACCGGACACATTGCGGTAGGTAAAATCCACTTGCACGGGTACCCCCTGCCGTATGTCGCCGAAATCGTGCCGGGTGGGCGAAAGCCACTCGACTTTCGAACTAAAAAATACAGCCGGAATGATGAAAAACAGGAACAATGATTTCATGGATTCTATTTCAACACCAGTTCACCTTTTCCGGCGAAGTAATTTTTGTTGTAAATCTCCACCTTGTATTTGCCCTTTTCAAAAGTGCCGTTTTGCGGTTTCCAATTCGTACAAAATTCCGATTCACGGTTCTTATAGTCTGCCTCCATTCGCAAGGTATAGCGCACCTCCTCTCCGGAATCTGCCAAATGCAGTACGCCGGAGCCTAACTCATCCACGGCTATGGTTTCGCCCACCGGGTTGATGATGCGAATGTAAAAACGCTCTTTGCCCGCAGAGGCTATGTCGTTGGCCATGGTTACGAAACATACCCTCAATTGGTCCACATTTTTGGCAAATTTTTTCTTCACTGTCTTGCCATTGCTACGCACTTTGAGGCCAGTAATCAGCACCTTGTTCACCTTTACTAACGAGGCCAGGTTGAGGGTATTTACCAATTTGGTGTGCTCGGCTGCCAGTTCTTCTTTTTGGGTAGAGAGAGCGGCAGATTCTCCGGCTAATTGGAGGTTGGCCCGTTGCGTACTATCTAAGTTTTCCAGTAATTGTTGGCTAAGTCCCGAAAGTGAATCCCGCTCCAGCGCCAGTTGCTCGTTTTCCGCTTTCAATTCCCTGATGCGAGCTAAGTATTTTTTGACCTGCACACTTAGATTGTCTATCTCAATGCGTGCCTCTTTCAGTTGGAGGCCATTGCGGAGAAGTTTCTCGATGTGCTGCTTTTGCCGCTTCAACTCCTGCTTTTGCTGGTCTATTACGGCGTTCAGCTCCTCGTCGCCGCTGCGCAATTCTTCCAGGTTGGTGAGGGCCTCGTAGTATTGTTTCTCCAGCTCTGTTTTCAGTTTGTCCGCTTCTTCAATATCCACCTGCTGGCTGGAGATGACTCTGTTCTGCTTGTATTTATTGAATAACAAATAGGCATTCACGGCCAGTAACGCCATGACTATGACGGCAGCGATGGCCAGAATTTTTTGATTGGAAGTACGGTTGGTAGGCATAATTTAAAATTTGGTGCTTGCACCGGCTTGTTACTTGTCCTTACCGGAGGTTGTTCTTCTACTTATTTTAAATGCTTAAAATTTCCGTGTAGAAACAAGTATCAAATGCTAAAGGTGCCACGCTTAAAAAGTTGTAAATATTCAATGTCCGGCGCCAAAAGAACTGCTGTTGCTTTCTCTGTTTTCATCCGGCGCTTTTAAATTCCCCACTTATCCAGGTTAAAAGGCCGGATTTATATAGCTCGACAAGCGCTAAGGGAAAGCTGCTGCAAGATACGCGCTGTTGTGATGACTTGCAGAATAATTTCATCGGCGGAGTTTCCTACCTTCGTTCGACTTTCTGCCAACTTTTTAACGCCAAAAAGAAAATCATGGACTCAATTGATATTGCCAAAGTATTGTTTCTCGACGTTGAATGCGTTTCGGCGCAGCCGGAATACGACAGCCTCGGCGAAGTTTTTCAAAATCTTTGGGCACACAAATGCAAGTCTTTGCTGCGCAAGAATTCCGATGAAATCGAGGAGGAGGAGATAAAGCAAAATTATCAGGAGCGGGCAGCCATCTATTCCGAATTCGGGAAAATCATTTGCATCTCCGTTGGTATCGTAGTGCGCGATGAAAACAAAAAGCTGAACGTCCGCCTGAAATCTTTCGCCAGCGACGACGAGGCTGCCCTGCTCAAAGATTTCAGCCAAATGCTCCTGCAATATTACAACAACCCCGAAAAGAACTTCCTCTGCGGCCATAATATCAAGGAGTTCGACATCCCCTATATCTGCCGCCGCTTGGTGGTTCATCAACTGCCCTTCCCCAACCTATTGCAACTTTATGGCAAAAAGCCCTGGGAAACAAAATACCTCATAGACACGATGGAATTGTGGAAATTCGGCGATTACAAGAGCTATACCTCCTTGAAACTATTGGCTGCCGTATTGGGCTTCCCATCGCCGAAAGACGACATTGACGGCAGCGACGTGGGCCGGGTATATTGGCAGGAAAAAGACCTCCCAAGAATTGCCCTGTACTGCGAAAAAGATGTGCTGGCCACCGTTCAACTTCTGCTCCGTTTCAAAAGAATGCCCTTGCTCGAACCAGAGCAGGTGGTGCATGTCGCACCCTCATGATTCAACTTCCGGCTTTATTTCTAAACACCACACCAGAAAGTACTCTCCGTCCATTTCGTAATGCAATTCGAAGTTGCGGCTAAAATCATCTTTGGTAATCAGGCCGCTCATCGCTCCCGATTCAGGCCTAAAATCGAATGGCCCGACGAGCAGGTTTTTTCTAAAATCAATATCCCTCCGGCCATAAGCTTTGTACAGCGATTCCTTGGCGCCCCAATACAAATGGAGGTGCTCTAAGCGGGTGCTGTCTTTGAGGGTAGCAGCCTCCTTCCTGCTCAGCAGCCTGTGCTCTATGACGTGAATCTTGCGGACAAAAGCCTGAATGTCTATACCTGTCAGTACCGGTGCCAAAATAACCGCTACCCGGCTGTGCGAGTGGCTAAATGAAAGATAATAACCCGAACCATGCAGATGGGGCTTGCCGAATTCGTCTTTGAGCACGGGAATGCGTGCCGCCAGTTCGGCTTCTCCCACATCCACCAACATCAGGTGCACCAGGTAGCGGCTGGCCAACCACTCCACGCGGCGGCGGCCTTTGATGTTGGCCAGTTCCAGTTTTTCCTCCTCATGCAACCGCAATTGGGATAGAAAATACGACTCCGACTCGGCAATTTCCCAAATGCCCAGTTCCACCCCGTGCGGCAGCCTTTTTTGTTCAATAAGTGCCATGACTTTACTTCACCAGAATTGAAAGAAAGCCGCAAATGTAACCACCTGCTTTTTATTATGCAGGAACCAGGTAGATTCTATGAAAACCAAGAGGTGAATAAATAGAAAAATCGGGTGACTCCCACCGCCCTCAACTTAATAATCCGTCTTCGGCCGGTGACAAAGCTGGGGCGATTGGTAGTTCCAAAAAATTATTACTTATGCTTCGGTGGGGACTGAAACATATAAACAAGGCTCAGAGCGATGGCATTTGAATTGAAATCTCCTGATATTCCGTAGCTATCCCTCGATGGATTCTCTCTGAATGTGAGATTAGCATTGACAGTTGGGATTGTTTCAATGTTGATGTAGAATTTCTCGGAAATATCATATTGAAAGCCCAAAACCAAGCCTGCACCCGGAGAGAATGCAAATTGATTTATGTGCTCAGATGATGCCTCCTGCCTGGTAAAAGTTGCACTTGCTATAATTTCAAAACCATTGATAAAGCTGAGCTTTTCGGCTATTCCCCGGCGCTTTTCATTCCCTGCTGCAATACCAAAAGCCAAATCATAACTACGATTGGAACCTGTGCTTGAAAAGTGGAAATTGGTAAAACCAATCCTGTATCTTCTGAATTTATCTTGCCCAATTTTTTTCTTGTAAATAAAATCAAAGTCAGCCAATCCATTCATTCGCAAACCGAATTCTCTCGAAATGAGATCGCCGCTCTGGCAGTTTGCTTCTTGGAAACTGAATGTGAACAAAATCCCGAAAAGGGCAACAAGTGGATAATAGAGATTTTTCATTTTTAAAAGATTTAATTAGGTGATTGATAAAGTGAATACTGGAAGGAACCGAAGATTCTGCCATGGTATTCACAACTCATTTTGGCCAAAGGAAACAGGAAACCTACTTTTGTCCAAACGAAAAGATGACCGCCTGTCAGGATTAATGCTAGTTTAACTTCTACCCGCCTAAACACCCGATACGTTAATAAAATGGCTTGGTGCTAAAATGGTGACGGAGAACATTTTGAGTAAATAGTTAAGACGGGATAGCAGGAGGGTTAATTAAATCTAAACGTTTTTATATGCCCGAAGCATGAGCAAAAACACCACAGAAAAAACGGATTTACATAGCGCTGGCAGCCGTCGTTTACTGGCAGCAGACGAGTATGTGGTGGGCATTCTCGGAGGCGACCGCATTTTGTTGAGCCAGGCCATCACCCTCGTAGAAAGCACCCGTCCTTCGCACCAGAAAATGGCGCAGGAAATCTTAGAAAAATGCCTGCCTCATTCGGGGCAATCCATGCGCATCGCCATCACAGGTTCGCCGGGGGTTGGCAAAAGCACCTTCATCGAAACCTTGGGCACCTATCTTACTGGAAAAGGAGGGAAGCTGGCGGTACTCGCTGTGGACCCCAGCAGCCAGGTAAGCGGTGGCAGCATCCTCGGCGACAAAACGCGGATGAACAGCCTGTCGGCAAACAACAGGGCCTACGTCAGGCCCAGCCCTGCGGGCGATGCTTTGGGCGGCGTGGCGGCTCGCACCCGCGAAACCATGCTTCTGTGCGAGGCAGCCGGTTTCGACACGATTTTTGTCGAAACCGTCGGCGTTGGGCAATCGGAAACCGCCGTGCACAAGATGGTAGATTTTTTCCTGCTGCTGCTCCAACCCGCCGCCGGCGACGAATTGCAAGGCATCAAGCGCGGCATCGTCGAAATGGCAGACCTTATCGCTATAAACAAAGCCGATGGCAGCTTGCTGGAGCAGGCCAAAATTGCGCACCAGGAGTACAGCCGTGCCCTCCATTTATTTCCTGAAAAAGAAAGCGGATGGGTGCCGAAGGTGGTGACTTGTTCGGCATTGACTGGTGCAGGCATGGAAGAACTTTGGCAAATTGCCGGGGACTACTTTTACCAAATCCGGAACAATGGATGGTTCGAAAACAACCGCCACCAGCAGGCCAACAACTGGCTGCATGAGCACATAGAACGGGAACTCCGCCATGCTTTTTTCAACAATAAAGCCGTGCGTGAAAGGTTGCCGTTTTTTG
>SCUG01000476.1 GCA_004297645.1 Saprospiraceae bacterium
GACAGGTCTTTGAAAACATAGCACAGTATTTTAGCTGCAAAATTATAAGGGAGACTTAAATATCCTCTTCTCCTTTTGTTGACAAAAGTCAGCGCACGCCTTGACATACGTCATTAAATAGCGCATGTATGCTTTCAATCTTTGCCACGAAATAAAAAGGGACAAAAACATCCGATTTTAACCGGTGTTTTTTAAAATCTAAAAATTGAACGACATGAAATCTTTCGCACTTAGTATTCTGACAACAACGATTATCTTCTTCACTTTAGGCTGCGGCGGTGATGCCTCAGCACCCGCCGCTAACGGCAATGAACCCAAGCCGAAATCCATGCTCGCCGGTGAGCCAGACCCCATGCAAGACAAAGGCGTAGGCCCGATTACATCGGTGGAATTGGGGGCAACTGTGGACGAGGCAATGGCCGAAAAAGGCAAGAATATTTATGCTAAAATGTGCACGGCTTGCCACAAGCCCACCGAAAAATTCATTGGACCCGCGCCAAAGGGAGTACTCGAACGCCGCTCTCCTGAGTGGGTGATGAATATGATTCTGAACCCGGAAGTCATGATTAAAGAGAATGCCATTGCCAAGAAACTGTTGATGGAGTTTAACGGCTCTCCTATGGCCAACCAACACCTCACACAAGAAGAAGCGAGAGCTGTATTGGAATATTTCAGAACGCTTTGATATCCTAATAACTCTTGGATAAATGAAGGAGTGGATAGCATCCATTCTTCATTTATTTTCAGAAAAACTAACTTCATTATGAAAAATTTATCAAAACCTCTGCATTTACTGCTCGCTGCCAGTATAATCGGTTTCTTTTTTGTGCTCTCAAGCTGCGGCAAACAAAATCAAGGTTCCGGAGGTGCCCTTAGCAGCGATGTTGCTTCACAGGTGTACGTTCCACCCGGACAGTACGACAAGTATTACTCCTTCCTCTCAGGTGGTTTCAGTGGCCAGTTGAGTGTTTATGGGTTGCCTTCCGGTCGTTTATTCCGTGTCATTCCTGTATTTTCTGTGGACCCGGAAAAAGCCTATGGATTCAACGAAGAAACGAAGCCCATGCTTGAAACCTCTCATGGTTTTTTGCCTTGGGATGATGCCCACCACCCAGAACTTTCGCAAACCAATGGCGAAACAGATGGCCGCTGGATTTTCATCAACGCTAACAATACGCCTCGCGTGGCCCGAATTGATTTGAGTGTTTTCGAAACGGCTGAAATCATTGAAATCCCCAACAGCGCGGGGAATCACAGTTCGCCGTTTACCACACAGAATACTGACTATGTGGTAGCTGGTACCCGTTTCAGTGTGCCTATTCCACAAGAAGATGTCGCAATCGCCTCCGCTGCCAAGAACTTCAAAGGCGCTTTGACCTTCATTAAAGTGGACAAAGAAACCGGCAAGATGAATATTGCCTTTCAGGTGCTGATGCCCGGCTTCGACTATGACCTGGCCCACGCTGGAAAAGGCAATTCAGATGGCTGGATGTTTTTCTCGTCTTATAATTCAGAACAGCAAAACTCCCTGTTGGAGGTTAATGCTTCTCAGAACGACAAAGACTTCATCGCAGCCATCAACTGGAAAAAGGCGGAAGAATATCTGGCAAAGGGTAAGGCGAAAGATTTCCCAGCTAATTACACA
>SCUG01000477.1 GCA_004297645.1 Saprospiraceae bacterium
TGATACAGCCTCCCTTGTTCTTTTTGAGGCTGTATCATAAGCCATCGCTAAAAAATTGTGACCAAATTCTTCAACACTGAGGCACAGAAACACAGAGTTGAGTTTGGTTCTCTGTGCCTCTGTGTCTCTGTGTTGAAATAAAAATTGTCAAGCTAATTCCAGCGTTGACTTATGAAACAGCCTCAAAAGAACATCTTATTTCGAACACGTTACTAAGCAGATATTTCCATAGTTTTTTTTTTTGCTCCTGCCATAAGCTCATAACATGGACAAGCGAAATTTGCGCTCATCTATGTTTTTGTGTTTTAGGCACGGTGAGTTACTTTGGGTTTTGATTTACAGAGGAAAGAATAATTTGACCAGCCACAACAAAATATCCAAGACATGAACCCTCATATCGTTGCCATTTTCGGAGGCGCCATTTCCGGCGCCGAAGCCGCCCAACAGCTTGCTCAGCGGGGCATCCGTTCCGTAGTTTTTGAACAAAACGCCCTTCCCTACGGGAAAATAGAAGATGGTCTCCCCAAGTGGCACGCCAAACTCCGCGATAAAGAGGAGGCCAATATTGATGAAAAACTCGCCCATCCTTTGGTCTCCTTCGTGCCCAATGTCCGCCTTGGCCGCGACATTGACTTCAAGGATGTGGTGAGCAACTGGGGCTTTTCTGCCGCCTTCCTCGCCACAGGAGCCTGGAGCGACCGGCCCCTCGCCATCGAAGGCATTGATGATTACGTAGGCAAAGGGCTTTATTATCAAAACACCTTCATTCACTGGTACAACCATTATCACGAGCCAGCCTATTCGGGACCGCAATTGGAGACACCCGACGGCGCCATCGTCGTGGGTGGCGGCTTGGCCAGCATTGACGTGGTAAAAGCCCTGATGATGGAAACGGTGCAAAAAGCGCTGAAATCCCGGGGCATCGAGGTGAACATGTTCGACCTGGAGCGGGGCATCGCCAAAGTTCTGGAACAGCACGGCCTCACCCTCGAAGACCTCGGACTGAAAGGCTGCACGCTCGTTTACCGGCGCCAGGTGAAAGACATGCCACTGTTTCCCGGTGAAACAGACACGCCGGAAAAACTCGCCAAAGCAGGGCTTGTACGGGAGAAGGTGCTGACCAATGCACAGTCGAAATTCCTCTTCGCCGTGCTGCCCTGTCATGTGCCAGTGGATAAAATCGTGGAAAACGGGCGGCTGGCCGGGCTTGTTTTACGGGAAACCCGCATAGAAAACGGCCGGGTAGTGGAGCAGCCCGGTACAGAAAAAGTGTTGCGTGCCCCTCTCGTCGTTTCGTCTATCGGCAGCATTCCTGAGCCGGTGCCCGGCATCCCGATGCGGGGTTCCGTCTATGAATTGGGCGATGCGGAGCATTGCCGCCTGAAAGGCTACGAAAACGTCTTTGCCATCGGCAATGCCGTCACCGGCCGCGGCAATATCAAGGAAAGCATGGAACACGGCCGCACGATTACGGAAACTATCGCAGAGCATTACCTCAGCGACCCGGAGGGCACCTTCGCCGAACATCTGCGGGAGAAGGAAATATCCGTGTCGGAGCAGATAAGCGGCTTAGTTGACGTAATAGATAAACTCCCGGCCCCCTCTTCCGGCAAAGCTGATGCCCTGTTCGGGAAGGTGACCAAGCTCCAAAAAAAATCGGGCTACAGTGGCAACTACAGCGAATGGATTGCACAGCACCTGCCGCCCCGGCTGGAGCAACTGCTGGGGCTGACGGGGCATTGAATAAGTTGATTTACGATTTGCGATTTCATGATTTCAGATTCTTGATTGAAGAACTGATTTTCGGGAACAAACCAGGGGCGGTAATCACTTACAAAAAAAGATGGTATCCCCTCATAAATTAAGGGGAGTTTTCCAAAATTACGCAGTATTTTCGAGCGGCAGGGTTTTGAACCCTGCGTTTTCGTACCCGAAACGCAGGGTTCAAAACCCTGCCGCTCGAAATA
>SCUG01000478.1 GCA_004297645.1 Saprospiraceae bacterium
GGTTCGGAAATGCAGGGTTCAAAACCCTGCCGCTCGAAGCGTTACCATTATTTTTTGAACGGTTACCTGTATATCTTTGGTGCAAAATTAAAAAAACGCAAAGCATGCACGACCCTATTCCGGAAACAGAAATGCCCCCCGAAAATTACCCTCCTCCCAAGCTTGTCGTTGTTTCATTAGCCGCCGTTAGTTTTTTGTGTGCCATTTTGGGCAGCGGCATCGTGTATCTGGCATGCCAGGCACAGGGGTTAGACATGCAGGAGGCCATCAATAGTTTCGGCGCAGATAGCTCGCTCGACGAGCGCAACTTCATGCGCGGGGTATTGCTGCTCAATCACATGACCACCTTTTTGCTGCCAGCCATGCTGGTGAGCTGGTTTTTCTACCGGCGGCAATGGCCACAAAACCTCTGCGTCGCCGCGGCCCCGCCAACAACCACTCTGGCGTGGGGGCTTCTCTTCATTACAGTGGCCTTCCCCCTGGCGCAGGTGGCCTTCGACCTCAACCGTTGGATGGTAGAACACACGCCCCTGCTTCAATCTCTGGTGGAGATGGAAAACGCCGCTGAAAGTATGATGACGGGGCTGTTGGTGATGCAGTCCCCAGCAGAGGTGCTGTTCAGCATTTTGGTGATGGCCGCAGTGCCTGCCATTGGGGAGGAGATGCTATTCCGGGGGGTATTGCAACAGCATCTCGTGCGATGGATGAAACGCCCTGCCGCCGCCATTCTTCTGACGGCGCTGATATTTGGCCTCGCCCATTTCGAGGTGCAGCGGTTCTTCGCCATTTTTTTGCTGGGCGTAGCGCTGGGGCTTTTGTTTTACTGGACTCAAAACTTGTGGGTGCCCATTGCCGCTCACTTTCTGAACAACGCTACACAGGTCGTGGTAGCGTATTTTTACCAGGATGAACTCGAAAAATTGAACCAGGGCGGCGGCGACAGTTTGCCACCTTTAGTGGCAGTAGCTTCTTTCGCTCTCGTTTTATGGGTAGGTAAAATATTGCGCGACCGCCACCAACGCTCCATTGACCTACATCAAAATACCACACCATGACCGGACAACTTACCCCCGCGTTGATACTCACCACGATTGCCCTGTATTTCGCCACGCTCATTGGCATCTCCTGGCTCACCAGCCGCAGGGCAAACAATGCCGACTTTTTCATCGCCGGCCGCAAGTCGCCCTGGTGGCTGATTGCCATCGGCATGGTCGGGGCCTCTATTTCTGGCGTCACGTTTATCTCCATTCCGGGGGCCGTCGGCGGGGCCGGGGCCAACCAAGCCTTTTCTTATATGCAGATGGTGTTCGGCTACCTCTTGGGCTACTTCGTGATAGCTACGGTGCTGATGCCGGTGTACTACCGCTTGAATCTGACCTCCATTTACAGCTACTTAGACCAGCGCTTCGGCCACTCTTCCAATAAAACAGGGGCTGCGTATTTCCTTCTTTCGAGGGTCATCGGCTCGGCGTTCCGGCTCTATTTAGTGGCCATTGTACTCGACAGGTTTGTGCTGGGCGTGCCGCCGCTCAACGTGCCGTTTTGGGTGACGGTGTTCATCACCATCGTGCTGATTTGGGTTTATACTTTTAAAGGCGGACTAAAAACCATCATCTGGACGGATGCCCTCCAGGCGCTGCTCTTCCTGGCAGCAGTGACCATGACCATCGTTTCCATCGGCGGCGAGTTGGGCAAAGACTTAGGCGGCTTGATAGGCATGGTGCAGCAAAGCGAGTACTCGAAAATATTTTTCTTCGAAGGCGGATGGGGCGACCCCAATAATTTCTTCAAGCAGTTTTTCGCCGGGGCGCTCATCGCCATCGTCATGACGGGCCTCGACCAGGACATGATGCAGAAAAACATCTCCTGCCCCAATATCCGCGATGCCCAAAAGAACATGTTCACTTTTTGCATCGTCCTCGTTTTCACCAACCTGCTGTTCCTCACACTTGGCGCATTGCTTTACCTCTACGCCGGTCAAACCGGCATGGAGCTGCCTGCCCGTTCGGACTACCTCTACCCCATGATAGCGCTGGAACACCTCTCCCCGGCGCTCGGCATCATCTTCATGGTGGGGCTGATAGCGGCGGCCTATTCCAGCGCCGACTCGGCGCTGACGGCCCTCACTACTTCCTTCTGCGTGGATTTCCTGAATTTTGAAAAAAGCGATAATCCGGAAGCCGGCCAGCAACGCACCCGCCGCTGGGTGCATGTGGGTTTCTCTTTCGTGCTGATGGGCACCATCCTCATTTTTAAAGTCTTGAACAACGACGCCGTCATCAACGAAGTGTTCAAAGCGGCGGGCTACACTTACGGGCCGCTGCTCGGCCTTTTCACCTTCGGAATGCTCACAAAAATCCAGATAAAAGACTCACTCGTCATCCCCGTTTGCCTCGCCGCCCCGGTGCTCACCTGGCTCATCGTGGATGCATCGTTGAAGTACGCCGGCTTCGATTTCGGCTTTCTGAACCTGGCCCTGAACGGGCTGCTGACCATGGCGGGATTGTGGCTGATTTCAAAGAAGAGTCCCCGGATATCTTGAAACGCCGGAGTTGGACCAGGCTAACCCCGGCAGGGTTTTGAACCCTGCCGGGGTTGTCTCCGAAAAAGACAAACAATTCCTCGCCAGACTGCGCCCAGGTATCCGGCGTAGCAGTCCTCCCCTCCCTCAATTGGCGCGCAGTGCAACAAATCCCCCGAATAATTCCGACTTTTGCCCCTCAAAATTTTTTACATGACATTTCAGCAACTCAACCTCATCGAACCCATCCTGAGGGCTTTAAAAGAAGAAGGGTACGAAACACCGACGCCCATCCAGATTCAGTCCATCCCGCACGCAATGCAAGGACGCGACCTGCTCGCCTGCGCACAAACCGGCACCGGCAAGACGGCGGCATTTGCCGTTCCCATCCTGCAAAAACTGCACGAACAGCATATTTCCAGTGAAAAGCCCAAGGTCATCAAAGCATTGATACTCACGCCCACCAGGGAGTTGGCCATACAGATAGACGAGAGCTTCAAAGCATACGGCCGGCACGTTCACCTGAACAACCTCGTCGTCTTTGGCGGGGTGTCGCAAAACCCGCAGGTGGCCAGCCTGCGGAGCGGCGTGGACATCCTCGTGGCAACGCCGGGACGCCTGCTCGACCTGATGAACCAGGGAATCGTCAGCATTCAACACATCGAGATTTTCGTGCTCGACGAGGCCGACCGGATGCTCGACATGGGCTTCATCCACGACGTGCGGCGCATCATTAAAGCAGTGCCGGAAAAGCGCCAGACTTTGTTTTTCTCGGCCACCATGCCCCCGGAAATTGCGAAGCTGGCAAACGATATTCTCACCAACCCGGTGAAGGTCGCCGTGACACCCATCTCTTCGACTGTGGATGCCATCGAACAGGCCGTTTATTTTGTGGAAAAGAACAGGAAGATGCCCTTGTTGCTCCATTTATTAAAAAATGACGACATCACCTCCGCCCTCGTTTTTACCCGCACCAAACACGGCGCCAACCGGGTGGCAAGGGACCTGACGCGCGCAGGAGTAGAAGCCTCGGCCATTCACGGCAACAAATCGCAGACGGCCCGCCAGAGCGCCCTGAATAGCTTTAAAAAAGGGGGAATCCGGGTGCTCGTCGCCACGGATATTGCCGCCCGCGGCATAGACATTGAAGAGCTGTCGCACGTCATCAATTTCGATATCCCCAACATCCCGGAGACCTATGTCCACCGCATCGGGCGCACGGGCCGTGCCGGGGCACAGGGCATCGCACTTTCATTTTGCCAGGCAGATGAAAGAGCCTACCTGAAAGACATACAAATGCTGATAAAACGTACCATCCCGGTGGTGGAAGCCAGCCCATTCCCCGAAGGGGAAGATGCAGGTGCCAGGCGGGAAGAACCGGCCCGGGCACCACAACGCCGGGAGCAGCGCAGGCCCGAACGCGAAAACAGAAATAGCAATCCCTCTGGCCTCAGAGGCACCAACCCGAAACAACAGGAAAGCGGCCGCCGCTCACCAACAAATAACAATGCAGCCAGCGCACCCCCGAAAAAGGCTGCGGTACCTCAGCAGCCCGCCAATGCTGAAAAGTCCCCAAAGACGGGGGATCAAAAAAGAAAATGGTCCTCCCTTTTTACAGAGTCCTCCTCTGGCAAAAAGGGTTTTGTGATAAAGAGCGACCGTTCGGGAAACGACCGCAAAAAGGGGGCGTGGAGGCCCCCCAACCGCGGAGGGAAGAAATAGAATGGCCTTACTGCATCTCCCCGCACGAAACACTATTTTTGCAGCATGTCCATCTTCCAGCTCGAATCAAACTACAAGCCCACCGGCGACCAGCCGCGGGCTATTCGCCAACTCGTCGATGGTGTAAAAAATGGCGAGCCGGCACAGACACTGCTTGGCGTCACAGGGTCGGGCAAGACCTTTACCATGGCCAACGTCATCGCCCAACTCGACAAGCCGGTGTTGGTGCTGACGCACAACAAAACCCTGACAGCCCAGCTTTACGGCGAGTTCCGGGAGTTTTTCCCCCACAATGCGGTCGAGTATTTCGTCAGTTACTACGACTACTACCAGCCAGAAGCGTACATCAGCGTCACCGATACGTACATTGAAAAAGACCTGAACATCAACGAAGAAGTTGACAAATTGCGCCTGCGCGCCACGTCGTCGCTGCTGTCGGGACGGCGCGACATCATCATCGTGGCGTCGGTATCGTGCATCTACGGGATGGGCAACCCGGAAGATTACAAAACGGGCATCATCCGCATCCAGCCCGGGCAAAAAATTTCGCGCAACACTTTCCTCTACCAGCTCGTCCAAATCCTTTATTCCCGAACGGAGTACGACTTCAAGCGCGCCACTTTCCGCGTGCGCGGCGACACCGTGGACATCAACCTGCCTTACGTGGATTATGGCTACCGGGTGGTGTTTCTCGGCGACGAAATTGATGCCATCGAAATGCTGGAAATTGAAAGTGGCAAGCGCATTGACACCCTGCCCAATGCCGCCATCTTCCCAGCCAACCTTTACGTGGCGCCGAAAGAACGCATGGGCCAGGTCATCCGCGACATAGAAGATGAGATGTTCGCCCAGACGGAATATTTTGAAAAAGAAGCCCGCCATCTCGAAGCCCGCCGCATACGCGAACGCACCAATTTCGACCTGGAGATGATCAAAGAGCTGGGCTATTGCAGCGGCGTGGAAAATTACTCCCGCTTCTTCGATGGCCGCAAACAGGGCACCCGGCCGTTTTGCCTGCTCGATTATTTCCCCGACGACTATTTGATGATTATTGACGAAAGCCACGTCACCATTCCGCAGGTGCGCGGCATGTGGGGCGGCGACCGCGCCCGCAAACTCAACCTCGTCAACTGGGGCTTCCGCCTGCCCTCCGCCCTCGACAACCGCCCGCTGAATTTCGGCGAATTTGAAGGCTTAGTGAGCCAGGTCATCTTTGCCAGCGCCACCCCCGGCGATTACGAATTGGAACAAACCGGCGGCGTACTCGTGGAGCAACTCATCCGCCCCACCGGGTTGCTCGACCCCCCCATCGAGGTGCGGCCCAGCATCAACCAGGTGGATGACCTGCTGGAAGAAATTGATGAAAGAATAAATTGCGGCGAGCGGGTACTGGTGACTACCCTCACCAAGCGCATGTCGGAAGAACTGGCGAAATACCTCGCCAAGCTCGACATAAAAGTCCGGTACATTCACTCCGAAGTGGAGACGCTGGAGCGTGTGGAAATACTGCGCGACCTGCAACTCGGCGAGTTCGACGTGCTCATCGGCGTGAACCTGCTGCGCGAGGGCCTCGACTTACCGGAGGTCAGCCTTGTCGCCATCCTCGACGCCGATAAAGAGGGTTTTTTGAGAAACGAGCGCTCCCTCACCCAAACTGCCGGCCGCGCCGCCCGCAACGTCAACGGCCTCGTCATTTTTTACGCCGACAAGGTCACCGACTCTATGCAGCGCACCATTGACGAAACAAACCGGCGCCGGACTATCCAAATGGCTTACAACAAGCAGCACGGCATCACGCCAAGAACCCTGTCGAAGAGCCGCGAAGAAATCCTCTCCCGCTCGTCGGTGCTTGATATCCGCGGCAAGCGCGAGTATTACGTCGAACCCGAAAAGGCCAGCCTCGCCGCCGACCCGGTGGTGGCCTACATGACGCGCGACCAAATAGAACGCCTCATCTCAGAAACGGAAGAAAAAATGAAAAAGGCTGCAAAAGAGTTGGACTTCATCACCGCCGCACAATACCGCGACGAGATGATGGCAATAAAAGAAAGGCTGAAAAGCGTGGCGCCGTAGTTTTTTAAAAAAACCGGAGGCCGCCGCTACTTGTCATCTGAAAGTTTCCCAAAGTTCAGGCTGCCGCCGATGCGGGCGCCGAAGCTCTTGCTGTCACCGGCTTTGAAGACGGAGATGATGTTGTCGGTGACGCCAAAAATCTGGACAGGGCCGAGGTGGAGGGTCAGGTTCAGACCGATGTTGTCATAGCTGTCTTTCTTTACGCCGTAGGTGGTGCCGATGGTCAGGGCTTTGACCAACTTGACGTTGGCACCGGCTGCCACAGCCGTGGTAGCTTTTCCCCTGAAATTTTCATAAAATAGGAGGCCGCCCAGGCTGAGCATGTCGTTCAGCGAATAGAGTGCATTGAGATACACCTTGTGGGGCAGGGTAGTCGAGTAGCTGACGTGGGTTTTTTCTGGCTGAAAAAGCTGCTTCAGCGTGTCGAGCGCCTGGTCGAAATTGGCACTTTCGCCACCGGTGAGGGCTTGGGAGAAATCCAGCCCGTCGTATTGGTACGATTGGGTGGAGCGGTAGTTATTGACGTTGTCGTCCCATTTGATTTGGCCGAGGTCGAGCACGCTGACGGCAACGTCGAGCTTGCCCAGTTCGAGCCGGGCGCCAAGGTCCCAGGCAAGGCCGCTGTTGGCTGAGAAGAAACGGCTGAAAGTAAAATTGCCGTAGTTGAAGTTGGCGTTGAAATCTGTGAAGCTGTTGTAATCAAGCGAGTTGGCAGTGTTCAGGATATAATCGGCAGCGAGGGTAATTTGGTACACGTCGGAGTCGGTGAAGAGGGAGGCCGAATGGTGGCCGCTGACGGTGGAAGCATCGGCGATGCCGCTGAGGAATTTGGCTTTCATGCCGAGGGTCAGGTGGCTGAATTTATAGGCTGCGCCAATGCCGAGTTCGTGATAGCCGGTGAGTTGCAGCTCGTTGCCGAGGTCCACCGTTTGGCCGATGAATTGGGCGTTGCCCTGCCAGACGATTTGGGGCAGTGATTTGGGGTATTTGAAAAATGCGTTGTATTTCACGGCATGCCCGAAGCTGAGGGCCAGCCCTTTTATGCGGAAAGCCAAATCTACGGTGGACAACTCAAGGTCGTTGCGGATGAGGTTTTCCGGGTGCAGGTAATTGATGAAGCGGTCAATGTCAATGACATTTTTCCCGTTTTCGCGGGTGACGATTTGGTGGTAAGTGGGGCCGTCGAAGGACAAATTGTCGCGAAGCCCCAAGACGCTCAGGGTAATGGCGTAAGGCTGCACAATGGCTGGATTTGTTTTGTTGGACTGCCATACGTCGCGCATAAAATTCAGGCCCAACTCATGCTGTGCCATCAGCGAGGAGGCGGATAAAAGTAGAAGAGCGGTTGTCGTTGAAAGATTTTTAAGCATCATGGTAAGGTTTCGGATTTTGGTTCATACTACTTCGTTTTTAGCTTCATGCCCATTCTGATTTCCACCTTTTGGTCAGCGAAGGCCTTGACGGATTGCTGCCCGTGGTGGAAGGTAGAAAAAAAGGCGTGGAGGGTCATTTTTTTGGCACTCCGTACCTGGTCGAAGCGCGTACCGGGAAGCTTGGCAAAAGTAGTTTTTGTCGTCGGGTTGGTCACTATGCCATCGGTGCCGGCGTCAGCCGAGCCGACGATTTCAGTCCGTCCGTTTTCGAAGAGCGAATCGAGCACCGTTCCGTTTTCATCCAAAAAATAAACCTGGGCGTCAATTTCGAGGGGCATGCCGTTGTCGGCCACCATTTTAAACTCAGCCTCGCTAACGCTGCCGTAGCCGTCGAAGTTCACGTCGAAAGTATCAACGACGCCGAAGCCGGAGGCGCGGCCATGCAGGGGCAAGTCCACTTCCACCTGAATTTTATAGTAGCTGCTGTCGGTGATAAAACCGCGCAGGCTGGTCAGCGTGTCGGGGTTCATCAGGGCGTCCACGTCGTAGTCAATGGCGATGGGCCGGGAGCCGAGCACCTCCTCGATGTTGGAGTTGGATTCATTGAAGGCAAAAGTCATGGTTTTCACAGCGCCCACTTCGTTGAGCGGCGGGTACACAAAGTCAATGCCTTCGCCGGTGATGAAATCGCTTTGCAAAGGCAGCCGGGTATTGTTGGCAGTGAGCACGTCGAAGAGTTTGATGTCGGAGCGTGTGGGTACGCCGAAAGAGTTTTCGACATGGATGTAAATATTGGGCTGCTCGAAATAAACATCGCCCTGAATCCAGTTTTTGAAAAACTCGATTTTGATGGTATCCTCCTTGCCGTTGTGTTTGAAGTTGCCGAGATAGCCCTCGATGTATGAGAAGTCCACGTTTTCGTTGATGAGAAATACCTTCGGCAATTTTATACGGTCGCCGGCATCGGTGATGGCTTCGTACCGTATGTAGATGGTGTCGTTTTGCGGTATGAGGTCATAGCCCGCCACATCCACGAATGCAGTGGAGGCAAAAAAGCCACCCGGCAGCGAGGGCGGAGAGGTGAACTGCTGGTGCACCTGAGCGACAACACCGTTTTTGCTGGCCTGCAAAATGCTCAGCGTAAAATCAATGGTGCCCACATAATCGGACTGGCAGACAAACTTTACATGCCCCGATTTATAGACGGCGTAATCCACCTCCAACTGCTGGGGTGAGGAAAATGGCAAGGCGTACAAAGTGTCATCGAGGGGGATGATGGGGGGGATGCTGTCGCGGGCATCTTTGAAAAACTCGCTGGCCTCCTGGGTGAGCACATCGCCTTTGTAGCGCAGGTGGATTACGCCGTCGGGCGTAATTTCGATGAACGTGTACTCATCGAAATTTTCCAGCAGGTCCTGCATGGTGGTCGTGGCTTTCACGAGTGGAATGGCAAATTCTGCGGGGCCGGAGACGACCTCTGCCCCCTGAAAGTCTTCAATTTTTTGACAGCCCAGCGCCAGCCCCATCAAGGCGAACAACACAAATAGCCTGGTATATTTCATTGGAATAAATTTTATACTTTTTTAGCGGGTTCCGGCCAATGTTGCCGGGCACGTTTTATTGAGTTTGCAAAAGTAACGCTGCGAGCCGCAGTTCGTTGTCTTGTTTGGTAACAACGCTGTATTACCGGTGATGGAAAGGGTGTCCGGAATGTGAGTTTGTCAAGTGAGAGTCAAGTCAGCTCTTTTCGGCACATGGCGGCTGGCGAGCTACATCAATCCAAAGAAAATATTTGCCCGAGCGCGGGGATTTCAATGTCGTTGAAACCGCGCTCGCCGAGGTAGGCACGGAGCGCCTCCTGGCTTTCGATTTCGCCGTGTACGAGGTAAATCTTTTTCACCTTCCCACGCTGGTTGCTGACGAAAGCGGCGATTTCCCCGCGGCCGGCATGGGCGGAGAATGAGTCCATCACCTCCACGTCGCAGCGCACTTTCTTTGGCTCGCCGAAAAGGTGGAGTTCCGCTGCCCCATCTCGCAGTTGTGCGCCCGGGGTTCCCGGAGAGCAGTACCCCACGATGAGTACCGTATTTCTCTTGTTTTCGATGTTGTTGAAAAGGTGGTGTTTTACCCGGCCTGCGTTGGCCATGCCTGAGGCGCTGATGATCATGCAAGGCTCTGAGGAGCTGTTCAGTCGCTTCGATTCTTCCGCTTCTTTGATGTAGGTAAGCCGGGCAAAGCCAAATGGGTTGGGGTCTTTGAGAAAGTAGGTGCTCAATTCGGCGTCGTAACATTCGGGGTGTTCGCCGAAGATAACCGTGGCGTTCACCGACAGGGGGCTGTCCACATAAACTGGGATGGGCGGCAATTTGCCGGCATTTTCCAATTGGTCGAGGATGTACACGATTTCCTGTGTGCGGCCCACGCTGAAAGCGGGGATGATCAGTTTGCCGCGCTTTTCTATGCAGGTGTGCTGAATGATTTTCAGGAAATGTTCGATTTCGGCAGGAGGGGACTCGTGGTCACGGTTGCCGTAGGTAGATTCGCAAATCAGGTAGTCCAAATCAGGCATTTGTTGGGGGTCGCGTAGGATGGGCCTGTTGGGCCGCCCGATGTCGCCGCTGAAGCCGAGCCGCACGATACTGCCGTCGTTTCTGGTGATGTGTAAGGTGACGTTGGCGCTGCCGAGAATGTGCCCGGCGTCGCGGAACTCCACTTCCACCTTCGGGTGTATATGAAAACGGCTGCCATAGCCGTGGCTGACAAACTGATTCATTGCCCGTTGGGCATCTTCCTTTGTGTAGAGGGCCTGTTTCTCTTCCTGGTCATTTTTGTTTTTAAATTTCTGGCGTTTCTTGTTGTGAAAGGCGGCATCTCGTTCCTGAATCAGGGCGCTGTCGAGCAGCATGATGCTGCAAAGGCTGAGGGTAGCATGGGTGCAGTGAATTTGCCCATCGTAGCCATCCTTCACCAATTTG
The DNA here is from genome assembly GCA_004297645.1 of Saprospiraceae bacterium. GTDB lineage: Bacteria > Bacteroidota > Bacteroidia > Chitinophagales > Saprospiraceae > UBA6168. The sequence continues at coordinate 10,665 of SCUG01000478.1, forward strand.
GGAATGCGGCCGCAGTGGTCAATGTGGGCGTGAGAAAGGATGAGGCAATCTACCTTTTCGGGGTCGAATTTCCATTCGAAGTTGAAGTCTTCCATCACTTCGCTGCCTCCCTGGTACAGGCCGCAGTCAAGCAATATTTGAAAGCCATCATCGAGAGTGAGGAGGTGAGCGCTGCCGGTAACTTCCCGTGCTGCTCCGCAAAACTTGATATTCATTGACAAAAACTGATTGGTGAAGGTGGAAGGAAATAAGAGGACTTTTTGATTCCCCCGGTTCCTGTGCGGGGGCAAGTTATGAAATTTGACTGAGTGCCCGTCAAAAGTCACTTCTATTGCTGTACCCTCTAACTCAAATGCTGGATTCAACCCATGCCTGGCCGCAGGGATAGCCTATTTTTCCAAAGGTCAACGTGAGATGGAATGTCAATTATATCGTAGAGATGTAATTTGCCGGGAAATTTTCAAAACTTGAATTCCGAAACCACAGCTATCCTCTGCCAGTTTTTGGGCGCAGCCCAAATAAGTGAGGTCCGGCCTTTCGGCACCGGCCACATCAACGACACGTATAAGGTGACCTCCGGCAGCGGCAACTTTCTGCTGCAAAAGCTGAACAGGTGGGCATTCGCTTCGCCCGAAGCGGTGATGCAAAACATCCGGCAGGTGGGCGAACACCTCGCCAACCGGCCCTACCCGCTGAAAAACATGCGCCCCGTGGCGGCCTGCGATGGAAGCCTTTGGCAGCAGGATGCCGCCGGTGAGTATTGGCGCATGTTTCCCTTCTTCGATGGCACGCTGACCCTCGGCCGCGTGGAAACGGAAGATCAGGCTTTCGAAGGGGCCAGGGCATTCGGTGCTTTCGCCAAAGCCCTCGGCGGGCTGCCACCCGAAACCTTGCACGCTACCATCCCCGGCTTCCACGACGGCCCGCAAAGACTCGCCTATTTTTACGAAGTAATAAAAATGGGCATCCCCGGCAGGCTGAAAATGGCAACAATGGAAATCGAAACCTTGTTGAAGCACCAATCCCTGTTTGGGCAAATAGCCGCAGCGGGCCTCCCGCAGCGAATCATGCACCACGACACAAAAATCGGCAACGTGTTGTTTGACGCTAAGACGCTAAAGGCGGTGGCCATCGTGGACCTCGACACCGTCATGCCGGGCACCGTGCTCTCCGACTTCGGCGACATGATGCGTACCTTCGCCAACGCTGCTGCCGAAGATGAGGCCTGCCTCGAAAAAGTGGCTCTGCGAATGCCTATCTTCCGTGCCCTAAGCGAGGGGTATCTTTTGGAAATGGGAGACACGCTGACGCCCTTAGAGAAAAAATGGCTGCCCGAGGGCGGGCGCTGGCTCTCCCTGATGCAGGCCATGCGCTTTTTGGCCGATTACCTCGAAGGTGACGTTTATTATAAAACGAATTACCCGGAGCACAACCTCGTGCGGGCACGCAGCCAGTTGGCCTTGTTCGAGTCAATGACGGCACAGCTATCTGGCATAAAGAATCCTTAAACCTACACTTCCCGTTTGTCAAGGCTTAAATTTGTTGCGCTTTAGGTTTTTGCCTCTTTGCCTGCCGGCAAACGAGCCATCCTGAGAGGCCACACTAAAAGGCATTTTGCACCACCACCACGCCAACTCAATACTGGCAGGCGTTGTTTAGAATCAATGAAAGACGACCACCTGAAATGAATAAAAAAGCAATCTGGATTATTATCGGTTTGATGAGTGCCGCCCTATTCGGGATAGCAGGCATGCAGGTCAAGTGGATAGCAGATTCCCTTCGGGCCAATGAAGAGCAATTCACCATCCGGGTTTTCGAGGCTCTCAATGGGGTGGCTGAAAAATTAGCCTACCTGGAAAACATCGAGGCAATGCAACACGTGGACAATGGTTTTGCTCAGAATTACATGGAGAAGGATGTTCAAAAACGCATAGCATCGGGAGAATTCTCTTTTACCCTAGGAAACGAAAGCAAGCAGCAAAGCACGGTTTTGCTGACCAAACAGCAACTGCTGCAACTGAGCCTCTCCGCTAATTCGTGCAACTGTGCCGAGTGCCGCGCCGAGCGCGCGAAGATGCTCTCGCAGTTTGTCAACTACACCTCCGGGCTAAACCACGCCCCCGTGGTGGAGCGGATAAACTTAGAACAATTGCAGCAGTTTTTGCGGCAGGAACTCAACGACAAAGGCATCTGCATCCCCTACAGTTTCGGCGTATATGACAATCGCAAGCACACTTTCGTCATCGCCGACGGGCATTATGTGGTGGAAGAAAGCCACACCGTCCCCACCAAGGAAGGCCACACTAACCTGCACACCTCCGAATACCGCGTGAACCTCTTCCAACAGGACGTGGAGTCTCCCGGCATGCTCATGGCCTTTTTCCCCGGCAAAGGCTCCTTCATCTGGCGGTCGGTGCTAAAAACCCTCATTGGCTCTATCCTTTTCACCGGCATCATTTTGTTCTGCTTTGCCTACACCATTTCGGTCATTTTCAGACAAAAGAAGATTTCAGAGATGAAGAACGACTTCATCAACAACATGACCCACGAATTTAAAACCCCCATCGCCACCATATCTTTGGCTTCCGATAGCATAGCCAGCCCCATGATAATGGGTCAACCCGACAAAATCCGCCGCTTCGTGGACATCATCCGGCAGGAAAACAAACGCATGAATAACCAGGTGGAGAAGGTGCTTCAAATGGCCCAAATAGACCGCAACGATTTTAACCTCCATCTCACCGATGTCAACCTTCACGACGTCATCAAACAGGCCGTGGAATACATCACCATGCAGGTGGACAAAAAGGAGGGAACGGTAAGTACTGACTTGCAGGCCTCCCAAGCCCATGTTGAGGGAGACCTGACCCACGTCTCCAACATCATCAACAACTTGTTGGACAACGCCAATAAATATTCCCCCGAAAAACCGGAGATTTCGGTGGCTACGCGCAATGTGCCGGCGGGCGTGGAGGTTACCATCGGCGACAAAGGCATAGGCATGAGCGCCGCAGCTAAGAAACACATCTTTGAAAAATTCTACCGCGTTCATACCGGCAACCTGCACGACGTGAAAGGCTTTGGCCTCGGCCTTAGCTACGTCAAAGCCATGATGACGGCCCATAAGGGCACCATCGAGGTGAAAAGTGAGCTGGGAAAAGGCAGCAGCTTCGTCTTGTTTTTTCCATTCAAAGCAGGTGCCTGACAATGAAATGGCCTTTGATAAAATAAAAGCCCTTGTTTTACTGTTCCGTTAAATAGCGTCTTGGCGTGTTATGTATTGGGTAATTAGAGTGCCAACACGCCAACACACCAAAATAGAAACCACTTTTGTTATGACCTCTACAACCCGCGGAAGAATACTTTTGGTAGAAGACGACCGGAATTTCGGCGAAGTACTCAGCTCCTATCTGGAGATGAACGGCTACGAAGTGACGCTCGCTGATGATGGCATCAAGGGCGCCGAAAGTTTTAACAGAGGAAAATTCGACCTTTGCATCCTCGACGTGATGATGCCTCGCAAAGACGGCTTTACGCTGGGGCGGGAAATCCGGGAAAAAGACCAGGACATGCCCCTGATATTCCTCACCGCCAAAACCCTCAAAGATGATGTATTACAAGGCTTCAAAATCGGAGCTGACGACTACATCTCAAAACCGTTCAACTCCGAAGAATTACTTTGCCGCATTGGGGCCATCCTGAAACGCACCCGCCCCAAAGCCGACCCAAGTGAAGAAGTCCGCGAGTTTTTTATCGGCCGCTATCATTTCGACTTCCCGCTGCGCATCCTTACTTTCGACAAAGGCGGTCCAAATGAAGAAAAAGTTACGCTCTCCCCGAAAGAGGCGCAACTCCTTCGCCTGTTTGCTTTGAAAATCAACGACGTATTGCCGCGCTCCGAAGCCCTCACCAAAATCTGGAGCGATGACAATTACTTCACGGCCCGCAGTATGGATGTTTTCGTGACCAAACTCCGCAAATACCTCAAACTCGACGACAACCTCGAAATCGTCAACATCCATGGCAATGGATTCCAACTATTAGAAAAGGATACGGCGCAGTGACGGCAGGCGAGCAGGCAACTGCCGAAGATAGTCCCTCAGCGAAGGCCGCAATGGGCGATGGGCAGTTTACGCCTTGGGGATTCAACCGTTATTTTGAAGAAAAACCTCTGGCAAATATTAGCTTTGCCAGAGGTCTTTTTTCGCCTGAACCCCTGGGCAGCAAACCCCCAGAGAGACAACCTCCCGGACTTTAAAACTATCGAACGATATGATAAAATACTATTCCGTCAACGGCGCACTCGTGCCGAAAGAAACCGCTGCACTCGGCGTCAGCGACCTCGCCATACTGCGAGGCTATGGGCTTTTCGATTATTTCTTGGTGATAAGCGGGCAGCCACTTTTTTTTGAAGATTATCTCGACCGCTTCTGGAGTTCTGCGGAACAATTGCAACTGGAAGTGCCTGTGTCCCGGAAAGAATTGGCCCGCCGCATTTTCGAAGTCATCCGTGCCAATGGTGAGCTTAATGCTGCCATCCGGCTGGTGCTCACGGGTGGTTATGCCGCGGACGGCTATACTCCTCCCGGCCGTGCCAACCTTCTCATTCTGGAACATGCCCTGCCCACCTACCCCGCCTCAAAATACGACGACGGCTCCACCCTGATGCTGTATGAATACCAACGCCCGCTGCCCACTACCAAGACTATCAACTACGTAGTGGGCATCAACCTGCTGCCACAAATGATTGCCGCAGGGGCAGAAGATTTGCTTTTCCATTTCGGTGGATTTATCACTGAAACCACGCGTGCGAATTTTTTCATCGTTAAAGAAAACGGCACCATTGTCACTGCCGGGGAGGGCATCCTGGAAGGTGTGACCCGCAAGCACGCTCTGCACATTGCCCGGCAACATTACAAAGTGGAGGAAAGAGCGCTGGCATTGGATGAGCTGCAAACCGCCAAAGAAGCCTTCATCACCAGCACCACCAAACGGGTGATGCCCGTGGTAAGAGTGGGGGGCACCATCATCGGCAATGGCAAGCCCGGCGAGGTCAGCCGCCGGTTATTTGAATTGCTGCGGGAAGAGGAGGATGCGTATTTGATGAATAAAGAAAGCATGGGAGTTTAGAGCTTGTTTGGAATTTAGCTTCCTGCCAAAAAACTCCTTTTTTACCAGATAATTCCCCTTTTCAAATAGCCTTTTACATAGTCTTCCACCCCATCTTCCAGCGAGTAAAACGCCTTGGTGTAACCCGCTGACTTCAGCTTTTCCATGTTGGCTTCGGTGAAATACTGGTAGGTTTCCCGGATGTCTTCCGGGGTGTCGCTGAACGTGATATTGGGTGGCAGGCCCATCGCTTTGAAGGTGTTGGTGGCTAAGTCGAGGAAGGTTCGGGCTTGGCCGGTGCCCACGTTGTACAGGCCGTTCTGGATGCGGTTTTTGTAAAAATACCAGCACACCTCCACCACGTCTTTCACATAAATGAAGTCCCGGCTTTGGTGCCCGTTGGCGATGCCGGGCCGGTGGGAGCGGAAGAGTTGCATGCTGCCCGTTTCCCTGATTTGTTTTACCGTGTGATAAATGACGGAGGCCATGCGGCCTTTGTGGTATTCGTTCGGCCCATAGACGTTGAAGAATTTCAGACCAGCCCAAAAGGGGGGTAATTGGCAATTGGCAATTGGCAATTGGTGGCTTGAGAGTATTCCGCATTGCCGCAAGGCCCAAAGGTCGAAGTCGTTTTTTGACTGGCCGTAAGGGTTGAGCGGGCGGAGATTTGGCACAACGTCGTCGTGGTCGTCGTAGCCATGTTCACCAAGGCCATATGTGGCGGCACTGGAAGCGTAAACGAGTGGGATGCGCTGCCGGGCGCAGATTTGCCAGATGGCTTGGGAGTATTGGAGATTCAGTTGGTCAAAAATGGCCGTGTCTTGTTCTGTGGTATCAGTGCGGGCACCGAGGTGAAAGACGAATTCGACTTGTGTTGCGTTTTTTTCAAACCAGAACAGAAACTCGTCGCGGTGGAACATGGAGCGGCAGGCTTTTCCCGCGAGGTTGCGCCGTTTATCGGTGCGGCTGAATTCGTCCACAGCGACGATGTTCGTGAGACCTTCGTCGTTAAGTTTTCGGAGCAGACAACTGCCAATGAAGCCCGCAGCGCCAGTGACTATTATCATAATTGGGCCAAATTGTTGAATGCCTGCCTGTGTGCAGACAGGGCTGAATAG
>SCUG01000479.1 GCA_004297645.1 Saprospiraceae bacterium
CGAAAAAAGACGTAACAATAGAATTACAAAATGGGGGGGGGGGGTAAATCTACCCCGAAGACGGAAAGATGAATGCGTTTTCATGGTAATGAAATTTAAAGGTTAATGGATAAAATTACGGAAGGGGAAAAGATGTCTAAACTCAAGCGCTTGAAAACAGGATTTCAAATTGCAGTTTTTTATCAGGCGAAGCAAGGTGCTTAACGGCGAAATGTCGGCTATTGGACAAAAACTAAAAGTGCGCTTGGCAATGCTTCACGCCATTTCGTCTCGAACAGAACCCCGGATTTTTATTGCACACTCATTTTATTTTGCGCAGCAGCGCACCGGCTTTTTCGAGGGTTTCCTCTGTTTTTGCGAAGCAAAGTCGAATGATTTTAGCGTCTCTGTGGCTGGAGTAAAATGCGGAAACAGGGATGGCCGCCACCCCATGCTCGATGGTCAGGCGTTTCACGAAATCCGTATCGGCTTCGTCGCTAATGGCCGAATAATCGAGCATTTGAAAATAGGTGCCCTCGCTGTGGATGGGTTTAAATGCAGACCCCTCGATGGCCGAGAGGAAGAAGTTTCGTTTTTTTTGGAAAAAATCATTCAGTTGGAGGTACTCCTCCGGCGTTTGAAAAAATTCGGCCACGGCATGCTGCATGGGGGTGTTCACCGAAAAAACATTGAACTGGTGCACTTTGCGGAACTCGCGGGTGAGTTCGGGCGGAGCTACGAGGCAGCCCAGCTTCCAGCCTGTGGTGTGGAGGGTTTTGCCAAAAGAAAAAGCTGCCAGGCCGCGGGAATAAACCTTAGGGTAACTGAGTAGGCTCTCGTGTTGTTTGCCATCAAAAACTAAGTGCTCGTAAGCCTCGTCGCACAGCACCAGGATGTCCCGGTCTTCGGCGATGCGTTGCAGTTGCTGCCAATCCTCTTTCTTAAAGATTTTACCCGTCGGATTGTGGGGTGTATTCACCACAATCATGCGGGTGCGCCACGAAATCAGGCGCTCGAGCAGCCGCCAGTCCACGGCGAATTTGGGGGCATCCATTTCGTAGGTCACGGCGATGCCTCCGTTCACTTCCACAGCCGGCCGGTAACAATCGTAGGCAGGCTCTATCAAAATGACTTCATCGTCTGGCCGCACGAATGCTGAGATGGCGCAATAGAGCGCCTGCGTAGCGCCGGCAGTGATGGTGATTTCGGCATCGGGGTCCACGCTGAAGCCATAGAGTGTCTCGATTTTTTCAGCGAGTACTTTGCGCAAAACGGGTATCCCCGCCATAGGAGCATATTGGTTGAAGCCCTTGTTCATGAATTTTCCGACGAGCTTTTTCAGCCTGTCGGAACAATCGAAATTCGGGAAGCCCTGGGATAAGTTGATGGCGCCGTGCTCATTGGCCAGCGCCGTCATAATGGTGAAAATGGTGGTGCCCACATGGGGCAGTTTTGAGTGAATGTTCATAATTTTTTTGCTTGTCGCTGGGTGCCTGTCACTCGATATTGGCTGATAATTACGCAAGTATCAAGCATCAATCTTATTCCCTTCTAAATAAACGACCGTGCTGTCCACAACGCCATCCGGGCGAATGGAGATTTCCCGAAAGCCGGGGCGGAGGTGGTCCACGCTGAATCGTTCGGCGTGCCAGTCCATCTGGAAATAGGTTGATGGGGTGATGTGGACGGTGAGGTTGCGTTTGCAGAGCACCTTTTCCACGTGGTAATGTCCGCAGAAAACGGAAATATGGTGCGGAAAATTAAAAAATACTTCCTGCACTGCGGCCATATTTTGCAAAGGGTAGTTGATGTCCATATGCGGCACCCCACCAATTACTGGCGGATGGTGCATGAAAATGACGGCGTCGTGTTTTATCTGGCTCAGCTCCTTCTGGAGCCAGGCGAGTTGTTCATCAGAAACAATGCCTTTCGAGGTTTCTAAGAATAAAACGGGGTTGTTGCCGATGTGGCGTTTGTAATACAAATCGCCGCCCGTCAGCAAATGTCCGGCCTGAAAAACCGCCGCTATCATTTTCGAGTCGTCGTGGTTGCCGCCGATGACGGCATACGGTAGCCCCGCAAAATCGAGCTGCGATTTCACCCATTGGTAAATATGCAGTTCGCCGGTGTTGAAACAAATATCGCCGCTGAGCACGACAAAACCGGGAGCGTAGGATTTTGCTGTGTTCAGAACGTCCAGGAAATTTTGCCGCACATCCACGCCGAAAGTATCTTCGCCCTCGTTGGCGATGTGCAGGTCGGTTATTTGGATGATTTTCATAAGTAAAAACAGCTTGCACGCCAGAAAAATGAGCCGGGAAATGGCACCTTCCAAGACCAAAGAGCATGCCCCTTGTTCCTATGGAGGCAGAATTCCCCGGGGCGAATTTTCCATCAAAATGGGCCATCCCTGCAAATATGTACATTGTCT
>SCUG01000480.1 GCA_004297645.1 Saprospiraceae bacterium
CCTTCAGCGCCGATGGTACTTGCCCTAAAAGCTGGGAGAGTAGGTCACTGCCAACTTTTTTATTTTCTTGTTTCAAAGGGGTTCACCCCTTTAGGGGGTTATTGCAAAGGCCCGCATGTCGTCAGATGTGCGGGCCTTTGCCGTTGGAATACCTTTTTTATTTAGCTCTCTGGCTCCTATTTGTTATTCTTGTCGATATTCATTTTCTGCTTAATCCTGTGAAGGTTTCTGTTCTTTGCGTTTTATACTGAATGATAGTATCGTAAAAATTGCAATAAAGACGAGTAGAATTCTTTTTGAAAAGATTTGAGAATCCTCCGGGAATAATATTGTACTGGCAAGAAATACAGTACCCGTAACGGCTACTCCATCCCGGAGAGATCGAAGAGTGAGTTTGACCCATTTGTTTCTAAACATCTTCATTTGTTTCATTTTTAAAAGAAGGCAGAGGTTGCCGCACCACTCAGAATTGACGTCCGGATCCTTCTCCATTGTCCGGGGCATGTACAGATACTCCCGGGGCATGCATCATTCTCGACACACTCATAATAATATAGAGTGGTCCATGAAAATATATATCCCTTAAGATCTTTCCATATCAAGGCAAATACTTCGTCATTAGAATTGTTGCCATACTGTTTCCAAAAACTTAAGGAGGCTAATGCAACATTCAAGCTCCCACCAATCAAATGCCCTTCACCATTATCCAAATCCCATGTGTAGGAATCATAATGGGCTTTCAGGTTGTTCAATTGTGATTCAAATTGTTGGGAAGGGCCTTGTTGGAAGATGTTCAGCAGGTTTTGTGAGAGTTGATACTCCGTGGGAATAAGCTTTCGTTGGATGCTGGCCACCATACTCCTCGCTAGTTGAACGGTTTCATTGGTATTCTGGTTTTGAACAACCTGAGTCAAAAGGGCTTCTAATTCGGGCGATAATTGTACTATTTCCCATCCGTACTGTTGGTTGAAGTACTGAGAAAGTAAATTAAAAGAGTTAGAAATAGTTCGCGGCGTTTGAGGATTGTTATCGTAATAATTCAATAGCATTCCCAAGCCCTCGTTGTGGTAAGTTCCGGCATTTGTTATAAGGCTCGATTGGGCTGATACTTGAAAGAAGGACAAAGAACATTTAGGAACAAAGAAAGTGGCAGGAGGTAAAATAGATTTTTCATGACTTCACGGTTTTTGAAACAGATTATTCGCTTATTCTGCAATAAGTGCAGGTTGAGCATTTGCAAATTTAAGATGTAGGTATGAAGTTTGTCAATTCCCCCCCCCCGTAAATTTTCTGTCAAATAGATGACATATTAAGTCAGGTACAAAGGTGAATAACAGTACAGTCTGGCAAGTATCTCTTATTATTTACGCCTTTCTCACCAAAGTAACGCCATCGCTTAAAGGCAGTAAACTCAGGTCAATCCTTTCATCCGACAGAAGTTTTTTATTCAAAGCGCGGAGAGCGCTGACATTCTCGTCTTCGAGATTTTCCCGGGCGACCCGCCCGCTCCAAAGGGTGTTGTCGAATAAAATAAGACCACCGGTGCGAATGAGCTTCAGACACAGTTCGTAATAATCGTCATAGCCCGGCTTATCGGCGTCAATGAATGCAAAATCAAAGGTGCCAGATTGCTCTTCAGTCACAAGTTGCTGAAGTGTTTCGATGGCAGGAGCAAGCCGAAGGTCAATCTTGGAAGCTACATTGGCCCGTTGCCAGTGACGGCGGCCGATGGACGTCCATTTCTCGGAAATATCGCAGGCTATAATTTGCCCGTCAGAAGGCAGGGCAAGGGCTACAGATAAGGCACTATAGCCTGTGAAAACACCCACTTCCAGTGTACGCTTTGCGCCCATCAGTTTCACCAAAAACTGCATAAACTGTCCTTGCTCCGGCGAGATCTGCATTTCAGACTCTGCCAGTTTCATGGTTTCAGCACGGAGGCTGGCCTGTACAGGATGTTCTCGCAGGGAAACGGAGAGCAGATAATCATAAAGTTCTGGGGTGATGGAGAGGGTTTGATTTGACATTGTACTAAGAATTTAATGAAATACGGGCAATTCTGTCTTATTCGATAATATTCATCTTCCATAAAAAATGGGAAAGAGCCAGGTTTAACAATTTCAGGCATCGTCTTCCAGAGCAAAGGCCTTTTCAACCACCTTCATGACTTTACCGTATAATTTTGGGTTGGCAGCCACCAGTTCTTCGCCAAAAAGATAATTGCTGCCATAAATCCCTCAAAGAGGTTTTCACTTTGTTCCAATCCCATGGGGAGGGTGTAAACGTTGTTGCCATCAACGCACCTGCTCTGCCAGTTGGAGCAAGGCCTGGATGATTTGGTTTCGCCGGAGCGTCGTTTTTTTTGTAAGACAAAATGCCCGTCGTTTCATCCTGCCGCAATTGGGTCCATTGGTTTTCCAATGCAATCGCCGTGTTGTCGCCCAGCGATTCCCGCAACATTTTGATGGCTTCGGCGATGTCGTTGTTGGCGATGAGGTCCCTGATTTCGGACTGCTTGCCCGGCGTCTTTTCTTTGGGCAAACCTTCGCCTCTCCAAAATATGCCGGCAAGCAGTGAATATTTTGTCGAATCGGAGATTTCAGAGAACGGTGGAAGTTTTGAACACTTCGTTTACTGCCAGTTCGAAAGCCGGCAGGACAGGAGCGGCGGAGCAAATCTCATCTCCGATTAAAACAGTTGAATGGCGGAGGTTTTTACCGGAATAGACTTGGATTTGCCTGATTTTTGGGTAAATCTGCCAGACGACCTGAACGCCCGCTTTGCGGTAATCTTCCATTTTATCCACCAGTTTGGCGGCTGCGTCGTTGTTGGAAATGACCTCGATGACGAAGGCGGGAACTTCGATGACACCTTCCACCGCTAAATTATCAATTTGTTCATTAGTCAGCCATGCCATGTCGGGGCGGCGATGGTGTTCATCAAAAAGGAGCAAATCGGGTTCGGCAAGCAATCCTCCATGTACTTTCCCGTCGTTCAGCAGTTGCCAGAAAAAAGAGGTAAGGTTTCGCTGGATGAAAAGTTGGTTCGGATTCATGGTGCATTTAGTTTTCTCGACGATGCCGTTGACCCATTCGTACTTGTAGCCGTTTTCCCGCTCCATGTACCTGTTTTGGAACTCCTGCCAGGAAATGCGGCGGGGCTGCTTCGGAGCTGCGCCGGTGCGGGCGCCAGGTTTTTTCTGAATGGCTGTTGATTCCATAATTTGAATTTTTGACAAAGATAAAAGATTTGACAAAAGGCAGGGAAACGTTTTCAGGGTGGGTAAAGCCATCAGCGCACCTGCTCTGCCAGTTGGAGCAAGGCTTGAATGATTTGGTTTCGCCGGAGCGTCGTGTTTTCATAAGACATAATGCCCCTCGTTTCATCCTGCCGCAATTGGGTCCATTGGTTTTCCAATGCAATCGCCGTGTTGCCGCCCAGCGATTCCCGCAGCATTTTGATGGCTTCGGCGATGTCGTTATTGGCGATAAGGCCTTTGATTTCGGACTGCTTGCCCGGCGTCTTTTCTTTGGGCAAACCTTCGTCCTTGCGTTGGGACAGACTTTCCAGGTCTCGAAGACCTGGAAAGTCTCCGTCCTGACCGCCTGCTCCCACTCCGTCCAGCAGCGCCAGCACCACCACATCCTTGTAGCTGTTTTCGCAATTCACCGTGCGCTGCCTGGCTTGCCGCCGTTTCAATAATTTGCTGTACTCGTAAAAATGGGGATCCGCCGAAGCAACGCATTTTTCGCAGATGCAGGGAATCAGCTTCTCCACCCGCAGCCGCTCGAACGTGCCGTGCAACTTGTCAAATTCCTCGGCGACAATCACCAGCAATTCCTTGCGCAGCGCAGCCTCCCCTCGCCCCCCTCCGAGGGAGGGGGAGTATACCCGGATGCGGATGGTGTCCTTTTCCCCGGGGGTTTCCACGACCTCCGCCTGTGCGCCGAGGCGTTCGAGCAGGGCGCCCCGCTGCCAGGCGAGGTCGGGGCGGGCGACGAAGCGGTGCAGGCGAACCACAATGCGGCCGAGTAAGCCTTTGGGCATGAAATCGTAGCGGTACTGTAACACGGACTGCCAGTCCGTGTTACCTGGCCACTCGTAGTCGGGCTGCGAGACGGGCAGCAGTTGCGGCACGAGCCACTGCTGGGGCTGCACGTCGGGGATGGGGTAGCACAGCTCGAATTTGAGCAGCAACGCCAGCAGTTCCGGCAGGCGGCGGTGGTAGTGCGGCTCATGCCAGATGCGTTGCAGGTCTGCTTCGGTGAAGCGACCCTTGTTTTGCTGCTTCACGGTCTCGTCGTCGAGCACCCGGTAGGCGGCGTTGGTCGCCCAGTCCTTTTGCAGGATGATGGTGAGGCGCAGCAGCGCATCGTCCTGGAAGTGGAGGAACACGCCAATGTCGTGGAAGTATTGGCTGAGTTGCAGCGCCTGCTCCTCGTCCACCTGGCGTTCGGCGCAGAGGGCGAGCCACTCGTCTTCGGAGATGAATTCCTTTTTCGCCGTCAGCCGCTCCACATCCTCCCGGATGACGACCCACTGCTTGGGCAGTGGTGTGCCGACGTGCGGCAGCGAAGAGATGAGGTGTTCGATTTCCGCCCGCACCTTGTCCAAGCCCCTGCACGTGAGCAGGTTGGTGGGAAGGCTGCCGCTCACGAACCCGAAGTGCCCCTTCATGCTGCGCAAATCAAGGCTCTTGCTGCGGTCGCCCTTTTCGTTTTGTACGATGAGCAGGGGGCTGTTGCCGCCGAGCAATTCGCAGACTTGCAGCCAGTAGCGGAAGGCGGGGTCATAGACCGATTTATCGTCCTTGCGGGTGTCATCTAAAAGTACGTAGAGCGAGCGCTTGTTGAGGAAAAACTGGTGGGTGGCATGGTAAATCTCCTGCCCGCCGAAGTCCCAGACGTTCATGCGGAACTGCCCGCCGTTTTTCATGGGAAAATGCAGGACGTGGACGTCTATGCCTTTGGTGGTTTCCCGCTCCTCGGGCAGGGGGTTGGCGGGGTCTTGCAGCTTGCGGCAGAGGGAAGTCTTGCCTGCACCGCCCTCGCCGAGGATGAGCAGCTTGGCTTCGTAGATGGCACTGGAGCCTTGCTCCTTCATTCGCCGGAAATGGTCGAGGATGGCCGCGTTGCCTTGCTTGATGATTTCGGGCGGCGGCTCCTCCAACGGATTCTCGGCAATGTCCAGCACCTTCAGGGCTTCCACGCCCGCCGGTGGCACAAAACGCACCAGCCTGTTCTCGCTCACATTGAGCGCCTTCAGCCGCACGCCCGCTTCGTCGAGCAGCTTGACAATGGCCTTCCATTGCGCGTCTTCCAGCCCCAGCCCGGCGAGGTTCAGGCCGGTGAGCCGGCCCTGCTCGTCGAAGGCGTAGCGGGGCTGCCCGTATTTCACCGCCATCAGGTTGGCGGGGAAGCCGGCGGGCAGGGCGGGCGCTTCGTGCAGCCCGACCCTCGATTTTGCAGCCGTTGCGAACAGGCTGCTCATCCAGGCCTCCCAGCCTTGTTTTTTTTGCTCTTCCGAAATTCCGCCGTAACTGCCGTACTGGTGTTCGTCAAACTTCTCCCGCAGGAATGCCGTGACGCTTTTCGGCGTGGGCAGCCGTTGTTCGATGGCGGCGATGATGGGTGGTTTCGTCATTTTGCAAAAGTATCAGAGCGAGGACACCTTTCCAAAAAGGTTTCCCCGCTTGGTTACTAAAAAGAAAGGCGGCGTAACCTTCGCCCTGCATCCACGGAACTACCAATGCCGCCGCCCGGTGCGCTCCCGCCCAAAGCGGGAGCGCCTTTTTGTCCCGAGTGATCGGGAGCAGGTCAAGCGCCTGTTCAGTGGAAGCCAACCCCGCCTCCGGCAGACAAGCGGCTTTCCCGTGAGCTGGAAGGGGAGGGCGAGCCGGATGCCGAGGTTGTTGTTCCGGTTGTCCGGCGAGTTGTTGTTCCGGTTGGCGGGGCGGCAGTTCAACGGGTTGTTGAAATAGCTGGTTTTCAACCATTCTATGTTTTCTATGTGCCTATTGTACTACATACTTGAAAAAACTTGTTTTTTTAGCAAACTTTTTTGCGCAAAAAAAAATCAAACACTTATGCCCCAATTTCTTAAACACAATAGGCACATAGGACACATAGTTTGCCTTTTAAAAATTTTTGAAAAAAATTTTTAAAACCTATGTGGACTATGTGCCTA